>NZ_JBFDAE010000014.1:0-116519 GCF_040720935.1 Algibacter sp. 2305UL17-15 | reverse complement strand
GACAATGCCAATTAGAAATTGGGGAATTATATTGAACCAATTTTTAGCTATATTTGAAAACAGGATTAAACTATAAATAATTTAACCCTGAGTTTTGAAACTTACACAGATTTTAGGATAGTGCCTATTTATCTAAAATTCACCAGCCATTTTAGACCATATTACCCAATAATGAAATCGCGAAAAGAAACGAATTAAATGATCCGTTTTAGTTATAATTTATATGAGTTCACATACCGGAAGCATGCTTCATAAAAAAAACATCGTTAAATTGCAGCATAATGCATAGACCTTATGTGAACTCACAATAATATTAAAAAGTATTAGAAGCTAAACATCACCTTTTAAATCAAATTATTTTCCCAACAAGCTTCTTAATTTTCTAAAAACAGTATATAATCTAGAACTGTTTAACATTGTGTGAAGCTCATAATGTACAATATCTCTCATTTCCTTTGGAACAGATTGTAAAGTTTTATTTTCAAATTCAAAATCTTTAGGAGCTACTAAAACCATATTTTGCTTATACCAGCAAAATATTTTTGGGTTATTCCAGAATAAAGGCCGCAACACGTCATGAACAACATAATCATGTTTAAGAAATTTCTTTTCCCAATATGATAACCATTGAAAATTAATTTGATAATCGCCTCCTTGAAAAGGTACAGCTGCAGAAAACAGTATTATTTTTCCAGAATTAACTAAATTTTCAATAAAAGTATCAGCTTGTTTTTCTTCAAGATGATTTGCGACCTCTAAACTCAATACCAAATCAAATTTCTTATTTAAATTAAATTCTTCTTTGTTTAAATCTATTTCTTTAAACTCCTCTGGCGATAGGTGCTTGTGTAAAAGCTCTTTATTTGCCCAAGGACCGTCAATTCCTAAAACTTCCTCAATTCCGCTTTGCTTAAAACAATGAAGAAATGTACCTGTACCGCAACCAACATCAACAACACTTTTTGGCTTTACAATTTTAATAATTTCTGGTACTATCTGAGAAGGAGCATCTAAGTTATATAGTTGTTCATTAAAATGATTTGAGGTAAATTCACTCATGGTATTATAGTTTTATTAAATTTATTAAAATTTGATATTTTGTATTTCTAAGAATAAAGTTCAATGTTATGTTAATTGTTTTTTTAGGTATAATAATTTTTAGATAAAAATTCATAGCCTTTTTAAAATAGGGTTAAATACCCCAAAGATCAAATAATAAAGAGGTTTAGAATTAAATATTTTAGATAAAATAAAATATGTTTTTTTACTATAGTCTTTACCAATAAATGAATTAAGGGGATAAGCCCCAACATTTTCTAGGCTGTTCAATATTGATTTTACGTCTTTCAATTTAATGGTCGATTTTAACATTCTAACCATCATAAAGAAAACAAATGACTGTTGACGCGATTTCAACCTTTGAACACCATCCCTGCTAATACTACCTTTATTTTCAACATCCCTTATAAAATCATAATAAGATTCGGCCACATTCTGCATGTCATAAATAACCTTAAGGTAATGGTTTGGCTCGTTACTGGTCATAGCTGAATTTGACACTTTTACATATCTATGGGCAGCAACAGGCCAATGTGCTATTCGGTTAGAATTTAAAATTATAGATATGGTATAAATAGCGTCTTCTAAAAATCTACCTTCAACCAATTTAGCTCCTATGTCCTTAACATATTTACTTTTTGCAACGTACCACCAAACTTCATTTCTAAAACCATAATAGTCTATATAATCTTTTCCACTATAAACTTCCGATGGTTTTATATCTTCTACATTAACACTAGTTTCATCCAAATCAGGATTATCTGTTACAATAGTATTAAAGGTTAAAACATCTAAATTAAGACTATAAACATAAGATAAGATATTTTTTAATACATTATTAGCTAGGTAATCATCCGGATCTATAAAATAAATATATTCGCCAGAGGCTAAACTAATTCCCTTATTTCTAGCTTTTCCTGCACCTCCATTTTTTTGATTATGGATTTTTATATTATTATATTTTAACTTGTACTGGTCTATTACAGAAACACTATTATCAGTTGAACCATCATTTATGAGTAATATTTCAAAATCATTGATGTCCAAACCCTGAATAAGAATACTATCTAGGCACCTAGAAATGTATTTCTCAACATTATAAACAGGTATTATTATACTCAGCTTCATAAAATCCTATTCTATTGGTCTCAATTCATTCAAAAATTTAGCTAAAGGCATTGCAATAAACAAAAGCCCTTTATGATTAAAAACAAAAACAATCAATTTATGTTTTAAAGATGAAAACTCACGTCCTATAAAATTAGAAAGTGGGTAGGCGTTTGTATGTTCTAGTTCTGTAATTAAGTATTTGATTTGATGTTTTGATGTTTTCAATTTAATCAGCTTACGTATTAAAACATAGGTATTTAGGTCTCCCCAATACTTTGCGGTTTTCATTACTTTATCTATTCTAGAATCTTTAATTTGGGATGCTTTTTTTGAAAGAAATTCGTATCTTCTAATAATATCCAAATAGCTATCAATCATACTGGCAATATGCGCTTCGCTCTGGTTTTTCATAATAGAATCTGGAGCTTTCACATATCTATGGATGTCTAATGGTAGATGCATTACCCTTTTTGCGTGTAAAAACACATTAAATGTAAAAGGACCGTCCTCTAGCGGGTTGTTTTCTACAAAAACTATATTGTTTTCTATTAAAAACTCTCTTCTAACAAAATACCACCAAACCATAATATGCCTTGATTTAAAGTCTTTTAAAAAATGAATGCCATCGTAAACTTTTGGCAGATTTTCATTAAGTGAACTATCAAGTTTAAGGTGAACCAATCCCATATCTGAGGTGGAAATCGAGTTGAAACCTATAACATCCAGGTTATTTTTAGCTGTATATTTAAGTAGCGTTCCAAGACAATTGTGTACTATATAATCATCATTGTCCAAATTAAAAACATAGTCTCCCTTGGCCAATTTCAACAACTTGTTACGAGTAGCATAAGTACCCGAATTTTTTTCAAGATGTAAAAATATATTCTTATGTTTCTCTGTGTAGGTTTCAACTATCGAAGCAGAATTATCACTAGATCCATCATCCATAACAATAATTTCATAATCATCTTCCAATAGGTCTTGGTTTAAGAGGCTATCTAAACAGTTCCCGATGTACTTTTCAGAATTGTACATAGGAATCAAAACACTAAGTTTCATATTCATTTGGGTTTTAATTGGGCTAAAAATATAGTTATTAATACGAATAACCTTAAAAAACTCGATAATGCCACTTAAATAACCTTTAAAATTTACACACAATAAATTTTCATCTCGAACATTAAAACATATTTTTGTCTAAAATAAAGATTCAATGATAACATCCGATCAAATTAAAGATCTCAATACCCGCCTCGACAAACTTAGGCACTATCTTTGACATAGATGCCAAACTTATAGAAATACAAAACGAGGAGGAACAAACCTTCGACCCAAATTTCTGGAACGATCCAAAAGCTGCCGAAGCCATTATGAGATCGCTTCGTGTCAAGAAAAAATGGGTGCAAGACTACAAAGATTTACAAACATTAATTGAAGACCTCGAAGTCATTTACGAGTTTTTTAAAGAGGAAGAAGCTACTGCCCAGGACGTTGAAAATCGTTATACAAAGGCAGCTACTTTACTTGAGGACATTGAGTTTAGGAACATGCTTTCTGAAGAAGGCGATAGCTTAAGCGCAGTATTACAGATTACCGCAGGTGCTGGTGGTACAGAGAGTTGCGATTGGGCCAGTATGCTCATGCGCATGTATTTGATGTATGCCGAAAAAAGTGGTTTTAAAGTAAAGGAACTCAACTTTCAAGAAGGCGATGTTGCCGGAATCAAAACAGTTACATTAGAAATTGAAGGCGATTTTGCTTTTGGGTGGCTAAAAGGTGAAAACGGCGTACATCGTTTGGTACGTATCTCCCCTTTTGATAGTAACGCAAAACGCCATACAAGTTTCGCTTCTGTTTATGTATATCCTTTGGTTGATGATACTATTGAAATTGAAATAAACCCAGCCGATATTGATATTACAACAGCCCGTTCGAGTGGTGCTGGTGGACAAAATGTAAATAAGGTTGAAACAAAAGTGCAATTGACCCATAAGCCTACCGGGATTCAAATTTCATGTTCAGAAACACGTTCTCAACATGATAACAGGTCTAGAGCAATGCAAATGCTAAAATCTCAATTGTATGAAATTGAACTCCAAAAACAATTAGCGCAACGTGATGATATTGAAGCTGGTAAAATGAAAATTGAATGGGGAAGTCAAATTAGAAATTATGTGATGCATCCTTATAAACTGGTAAAAGATGTGAGAACCGGACATGAAACTGGAAATGTAGATGCTGTAATGAATGGCGATATTGATGCATTTTTAAAAGCCTACCTTATGGCAATGGGACAAACTATTGAAGACGATAACCAACTGTAATGAAGATAAATACAATAATTTTCGACTTAGGAGGTGTTTTAATTGATTGGAATCCTGAATATGTTTTTTTGGATGCTTTTAAAGGCGATAGAGAAAAAATGGATTGGTTTTTTAAAAACATCTGCACCATGGATTGGAATGAAAACCAAGATGCAGGCTATCCAATACAGCAAGCCACCGAAGATTTGGTAACCCAATTTCCAGAATATGAAAACTATATCCGTCTCTATTACGGAAAATGGGAAAACATGCTTGGTGGCGCCATAGAAGGTACAGTTTCTATTCTTGACAAATTTGTTAAGAATGAAAACTATAAAGTGGTTGCCTTAACCAATTGGAGTAGCGAAACCTTCCCTATTGCTCAAAAAAGATTCGGTTTTTTAAATTGGTTTGAAGGGATTGTGGTTTCAGGTGAAGAAAAAACCAGAAAACCTCATAATGATATTTTTGAAATCACTTTAAAACGATTCAACATTTCAGCAGAAAAATCCATCTTCATTGATGACAATTTAAGAAATATTGAAGCTGCTAATGCCTTAGGAATTAATGGCGTTCATTTTAAAAATCCAGAACAATTAATTTCAGATTTAAAAACATATAATATCAATTTATAATGATTAAAATTTATCATAATAACAGATGTAGTAAATCTCGTTGCGGATTGGATTTACTCGAAAAATCAGGAAAAGAATTTGAGGTTGTTAAATATCTTGAAGATATTCCTTCAGAGGAAGAATTGAAAGAAATCATCAACCTTCTAAATATCAAACCAATAGACTTAGTTAGAAAAAACGAAGCTGTTTGGAAATCAGATTTCAAAAATAAAACGCTCACTGATGATGCTATTATAACGGCAATGGTCAAAAATCCAAAATTAATTGAACGTCCCATAGTTATTAATGGAAACAAAGCCGTTATTGGCAGACCTCCTGAAATCATATTAGATATTTTGTAAATTTTAAAGCTATTCTTTTAACAAACATTTAACCCATCACGGATAAACTAAGTTCTAATTTTGGTGTCTTAATCGCAAAAACTGGACATGCGTAAAATCACTTTATTACTCATAATATTTAGCTTTATTTCGGCATCCTCATTTGCGCAAAAACCTCAACAAAAAGAAGTTACTTTAACAGGAAAAGTAATTGACAAAGAAACCAAGCAACCTCTTGAATATGCCACAATTTCGTTTTTCAACAAGCGTTTAAACAAAATAGTTACAGGCGGCATTACCGATACTAAAGGCAATTTCAGTATTCCAGTAAATACTGGTATGTACAACATCTCTATTGAATATATTTCTTTTAAAACCATTACACTTAATGACAGAAAGGTTATTAAACCTGAAAACATAGGCGTTTTTGAATTGGAGTTAGACACAGAAGCTCTGGAAGCGGTTGAAGTTATTGCCGAAAAGACAACCGTAGAAATTCGCTTAGACAAAAAAATATACAATGTTGGAAAAGATTTAACGGTTAGCGGTGGTACAGTTAGTGATGTTTTGGACAATGTACCTTCCGTTTCTGTAGATGCAGAAGGCAATGTAGCATTGAGAGGCAACGATAATGTAAGGATATTAATTAATGGAAAACCATCTGGTTTGGTAGGCTTAAACTCTACCGACGCTTTACGACAGTTACCTGCCGATGCTATTGAAAAAGTGGAAGTGGTAACTTCCCCATCTGCGAGATATGAAGCTGAAGGAACCGCAGGAATTCTAAATATAATTTTAAGACGTAGTAAGTTACAAGGACTTAACGGTTCTATAACCACTAATGTTGGCCATCCTGATGCTGCAGGTATTTCTGGAAATATTAATTATAGAACTGGAAATATCAACATTTTTAATACCTCGTCTTATCATTATAATGAAAGACTTGGGAGATGGTATAACGATGTGAAGTATTTTGACATTAACACGCCTGATTTGGATGAAAGACGAGATTGGACAGATACAAGAAAAGGATTAACCACAAACACCGGTATAGAATGGTACATAAACGATTCTGCATCTTTAACAACTTCGGTGGTGTACACGGATAATAGTTCTGATAATAATTCTATAAATAGACTCGCTCAGTTTAATAAAGTGACTAATACAACTAGTGAAAGTTTTAGATTGGACCCCGAAATGGAAGATTCTAAAACCATTCAATATTCCTTAAATTTCACAAAAAACTTTGAAAAAACAGACCATAAATTTTCTTTCGATTTTCAATATGAAAATAGTGATGAAGATCAAAACTCGGTTATAAATGTGAATGGAATAGATTCTGAAATTGTTTCAACCATAGAAGATCAATCCGATATTTTATTGCAAACCGATTATGTGGTTCCTGTTGGAGAAAAAAGTCAAATTGAAATGGGATATCGCGGCAGTTTTGATACCAGATCAACAGATTTTGAAGTCTCTCTTTTCGATCCTGATTCTGGGGATTTCGTCATTAATAACAACCTTACGAACCTATTTAATTTTAAGCAGTATATAAATGCCTTATACACTCAATTTGGCAGTAAAACTGGAAAGTTCTCCTATTTATTAGGTTTAAGGTTAGAAGATACAAAATTGACTTTGGACCAACCTACATCTGGAGATTTTGAACGAAAAAAATTTACTGGCTTGTTCCCTACCGTAAATTTAAACTACGAGTTTAGCGAAACACAAAGTTTAAGTTTGGGATATAATAGAAGAATAAGAAGACCAAGAGGTTTTATGCTAAACCCCTTCCCTTCTCGCTCTAGTGTTACAAACGTGTTTCAAGGAAATCCAGGATTGATACCATCTTATGCCAGCACTTTTGAATTGGGTTATATTAACAGATTTAGCAAAGTTACATTATCAACTTCAGTTTATTATTCCCATGCTACAGATGTGATGAGTTTTGTAAGTAGAAAAACTGGCGAATCTGTAATTGTAGATGGTGAAGAATTTCCGGTTATTGAAAGAGGCCCAGTAAATCTAGGAACAGATGAACGTGTTGGGTTTGAGTTTAATGTGAATTATAGTCCGACTAAAAAATGGCGCATAAATACTGATTTCAATATTTATAATTTGAAAAGGGATGGTAGTTTTAATGGTATAGACTTAGGAGCAGATAACTTGACATGGACAGCTAGATTAAGCAATAAATTAACATTGCCTTATGCTATCGACTGGCAGACTAACATAAATTATAGGGGGCCTAGGAAGGATGCACAAAATGATAGAAATGGAATATTTTCAACAAATTTAGCTTTTAGCAAAGACTTATTTAAAGAGAAAGCATCGATTGCATTTAATATAAGAGATATTTTTAATACTGCTTTCTTTAGTAATAATATTACAGCAGAAACTTTTACGGCATATCAAGAAATTCAGTTTAGAGGTGGGCGTATCTACAACTTATCTTTTACATATAGATTTAACCAGCAGAAAAAACGTGAGCGAGGTGGCGACTTTGATGGTGGAAACGGTATGGAGCTGTAAATAACGATACTATAACGCATAAAAAAAGGAAGCAAATTTGCTTCCTTTTTTTATATAATCATTCAATTATGTTCTAACTCTGTAAACGTTTAGCTTTCTTTTCTTCCCTAATTTCTTTTAATCTTTCAATTAAGGAACCTCCTATCCAATAAGGAATAACGAAGGTTAACAAAAATATCATCAACCAAAATCCTAAGGTTAAAATGCCTAAGAACGCTAAAAATCCTAAATACTGGTCAAATTCAAACATAATGGTATGTGTCTTTTTTATTCTGTTGCAAAGTTACTACAAAGTGACTTGTTTTACAATACTAAATTAAAATTTATTAACAGTTTTTTCAACTATCACATTCAAATTCAAAATAGTTAAAATTAATAAGCCACAAATTTCACAAATAAGCACGAATAAATGGGTTACATCCGTTTGAAATTCGTGAAATAATGACAAAGAATAATTGCACGAATAGAAAAATCTAAAGATTTTTCAAAAATTAGTGACAATACGTGAAATTTGTGGCTAAAAATACAAAGCTTTTAAATTGCCATTAAATATTTGGCTGTGGTGTCATACGTAAATAAGGCTTCACTACTTTATGCCCTTTCGGAAATAGCCTCGGAATATCTTTGGTCTCGATAGAAGGAGACACTACAACGTCTTCCCCGTGTTTCCAGTTTGCAGGTGTCGCTACTTTATGATATGCCGTTAACTGTAACGAGTCTATAACCCTCAACAATTCATCAAAATTTCGTCCTGTTGAAGCCGGATACGTGATAATCAACTTCACTTCCTTATCATTACCGATAACAAATACTGATCGTACAGTTAATTGACTATCCGCATTTGGATGAATCATATCATATAGTTCAGATACTTTTCTGTCTTCATCTGCAATAATTGGAAAATTAACAGTTGTGTTTTGGGTTTCATTAATATCTTTTACCCATCCGTGGTGAGAATCTATACCATCAACACTTAAGGCTACTATTTTAACGTTTCGCTTATCAAATTCATCCTTATATTTTGCTACAGTTCCTAATTCTGTTGTACAAACAGGTGTATAATCTGCTGGATGTGAAAACAAAATTCCCCAACTATCTCCTAGCCATTCATGAAAATTGATAGTGCCTTCTGTAGATTCTGCTGTAAAATTTGGAGCTTTATCCCCTAATCTAATTGTTGCCATAATAATATTTTTATAGTGTTAATTACTTCAGTTAAAGTTAAACATTTTATTTCCTACTAAATTAATAGATTAGCACCTTACTACCCAATTTTTATTAGTTATATAAATGTTAAAAAGAAGTTACAAAAACTAACAAAAATCATAATATATAAAGCTTCAAAAGAATTAACTTTGTAGCTTACATTTAATATCCAAAATCATGAGTTTCAGAATAGAAAAAGACACAATGGGCGAGGTAAAAGTACCTGCCGATAAACTTTGGGGAGCGCAAACCGAGCGTTCTAGAAACAACTTTAAAATTGGGCCTAGTGCCTCTATGCCTCTAGAGATAGTTTATGGGTTCGCTTACTTAAAAAAAGCTGCTGCCTATACCAATTGTGAACTTGGGGTTCTAGCCATTGAAAAACGAGATTTAATTGCTCAAGTTTGTGACGAAATTTTAGAAGGAAAACATGATGACCAATTCCCTCTGGTGATTTGGCAAACCGGTTCTGGTACGCAAAGCAATATGAATGTGAATGAGGTTATTGCAAACAGGGCCCATCAAATTGCTGGCAAAGTGATTGGTGAGGGCGAAAAAACAATTCAGCCAAATGATGACGTCAATAAGTCGCAATCTTCTAATGACACCTTCCCCACCGGAATGCATATTGCTGCCTACAAAAAAGTTGTTGAAACTACCATTCCCGGAGTGAAACAATTAAGGGATACATTAAATAAAAAATCTAAAGATTTTAAAAATGTTGTAAAAATAGGAAGAACGCACCTTATGGACGCAACACCATTAACTTTAGGACAAGAACTTTCGGGCTATGTAGCACAGTTAGACTATGGTATGAAAGCACTTGAAAACACGCTCACACATTTGAGTGAATTAGCACTTGGTGGTACTGCTGTCGGAACTGGATTAAACACCCCTAAAGGCTATAGCAAACGCGTAGCGGAATACATAGCTGAATTTACAGGGTTACCATTTGTAACGGCACCAAATAAATTTGAAGCACTAGCGGCTCATGATGCTTTAGTTGAAACTCACGGTGCTTTAAAACAACTAGCAGTTTCTTTAAATAAAATTGCCAACGATATTAGAATGATGGCATCTGGGCCACGCTCTGGAATTGGAGAAATAATTATTCCTGCAAACGAACCGGGAAGTTCTATTATGCCAGGAAAAGTAAACCCAACACAATGTGAAGCTTTAACCATGGTTTGCGCTCAAGTTATTGGTAATGATGTTACAGTTTCTGTTGGAGGTACGCAAGGGCACTACGAACTCAATGTGTTTAAACCCTTAATGGCGGCAAATGTTTTACAATCTGCGGAATTATTAGGAGATGCCTGTGTGAGTTTTGATGTTAATTGTGCTATTGGAATTGAACCAAACTATACAGTAATAAAGGAATTATTGAATAATTCATTAATGCTTGTTACCGCGTTGAACACCAAAATCGGGTATTATAAAGCTGCTGAAATAGCTAATACCGCACATAAAAACGGAACTACCCTAAAAGAGGAAGCTATTAATTTGGGGTATGTAACTGCCGAAGATTATGATGCTTGGGTAAAACCTGAAGAAATGGTTGGAAGCTTAAAATAAGAACATAAAAAAAGAAAAGAGTAAAAAAGCAGGTAAAAATACCTGCTTTTTTTGGTTGGTTAGCTATTAATCCTCTAATATTGAATATCATGAAGACATCGCTGCAAATATATGGTTATCAATGCTGTTAAAATATAACATTTGTTAATATAATTATTCTTTGAGTTTTTTTCTAATTCTACTAAGCTGAACGGGAGTTATGCTTAAATAAGATGCAATATGGTATTGCGGTACAAGCTTATCTATGTTTGGAATATCTTCTTTTAGTCTTTGATAACGCTGAGATGCATTCATAGAAATGAGTTCTAATTGTCGCTTTTCATATCTCATAAACACTTTTTCCAAAATTCTGGAATATAAATTATTTATGACGATGTCTTTTTCGCAAAGTTTTGTTAATGCGACAAAATCTATCTCATAAACTTCACAGTCGGTAAGTGTTTCATAGACTATTTCTGATGGTGCATTTTTAATTAATGCGGTTAAAGAGCCGGCAAAATCCGTTGAAAAAAAAAAGCGTTTATTAAATTCTCTTCCAGATTCTGAAGTTACATAACAACGCATGACTCCAGAAATAACTAAATAAATTTTTGAGGGTATTTTACCTAATTTATCAACTTGAGTATTTGCATCAATTTTTTTGTACTCAGAGATATTTTTTAATTTCAAAAAAGCTTCTTCTGATATATCACCAAAAGCGCTTAAAAAGTCTTCACTTTTAAACATGGGTGGGTTGGGTTGGTTGGTGGTGCAATATAAAACATGTTTATCTAACTTTAAAAGAAAACTTTTTATAAGGTAAAATAAAGCGCATAAAAAAACCCAAAAGAAGTTCTTTTGGGTTAGATCATTAAGGTGCTAACTATTTATTTAAGCGTAAACTCTGAAGTTGACACTAAATCTTTCTGATTAAAAACATTAACTACATAACGTCCTTTTTCAAAATCCTTATCACTATTGGCAGTTACAAACTCACAAACGTTTAAGTTGCTTTTTTCATAATTAAACTTACTTACAATACTGTAATTTAAAGTTTTTTCACCAAAGATCACTTGTTCATTTGCTCCTAAAATATTGTTTTTTGGATCAATAACCTGAACGTACAACTCTTGATCTCCAGCTTGTACCAATGGGTTTTTTGCAACTGTAAAACAAACTCTAATTTTATCTGCTCTACGTGCTCTTTCAGTAGGAATCAACTTTCCAGAAGTTCTTTCTATCACACCAAAACCTTTTAAATCAACAGTATTCAAAATAGATGCGTTTTCAACAACTTCAGCAAGTGCCGTATTCTGCACTAATAGAGAATCTGTAAACATGGTACGCTCTTCTAATCTTACGCGGGTACTATCTAAAGATGTTGCTAAATATGAATTCTCGATTTTTAACGAATCATTCTGGGCTAACAATACATCCATCTCGCTTTTAAGATTGTTGTATCTTGTTTTATAGCGCCATAAACTTTTTACGTTAGTTTCAGAAATTCTTAACGAATCTATCAATCCTTGAATGCGATCTCTTGCTATAACCAAATCTTTATTGGCAATCTCATTTTCTCCAATAGCTTCATCATATTGTTTAGCCATTGCATTTAAATCATTCATTACCAATTGCTTTTCTTTATTTAAATCATTATTAGCCTTATCACTTTCGCTTTTTAAATTCATTGTGTAAAAGCCAGTAGCTATAAATAAAACCAATGCTATTCCTAAAGCTACTTTTAACCCAGTATTACTTTTGCTGTTTTCCATAATTGTTGTGTGTTTAGAGTTATACTAACTAATTTTATTAGTTGTCTTTTTTTATGTTAATTGTTAAAAGATATTAAAATTACATCTTTCAAAATCATATACGTTTAATTGTATTTTTTAGATGTTTTAGTATATTTTGACTATTGCCACACATGGTTAACCCATTTATTATCAATAAATTATCAATTAATTAAAATTATGTTAAAATAAATGGATTGTTTATAGAAAAGATGATTTTGCGCTTTATAATATTGAGAATCTTAAACACAAAAACAGAGTGTTAATACACTCTGTTTTTAATTTAAATATTTGCTTTTAAAACTATTCGTTTTCTAATTTCCAAGTTCTTACCCAATCAATTCTCATTGTGTTTATTGAATCATCTGCTAAATCGGTCTTTGGAGGAAGACCGCCCAGCCAAGGAGCATCTTTGGTCCACAAATCGAAAATTATTTCTAAATCTCTGGTAAACTGTCTATCATTGTATGTTTGACCATTATTATGCTCACCAACTACGACACTACCTGCTGGCTCTCCATTTAAATAAAACTGAATGTTTTTAGCATCTTTCCACCACACACCGTAAGTGTGATAGTCTTCATTCCAACCTTTATTTTTTAGAGGATTGACATCTAAAAGATTGGATCTTAAAAAATTGCCCTTATTTCTAATCTCATCTGGGGTTTTATTAGAATCCACATGAAAATATTGCGAATTCATTTGATTTGGAAACGCCTCTGCTTCACAATTGGTACAAGATGGTTTTGAGTTATTTTCAATAATATCAATTTCATCTCTGTTATTGATATCTCCATTGTTTAACCAATACGTATTGTATGCAGAAATATGAGACGTTTTTATTCTTGCCTCCGTGTACATTGGATATTTAGTTTTAGTCTTAGAATGAATTCTAGCACTCTGAAACCATCTGCCTTCTGGGTTAGCTTCATTGAGTGTTGCTTTTATCCACAGTTTACCATCGGTAACACCTGAATTATTACTTGAAGTTGACATAAATACAGGCACTCCATAATTCCAAGTAGTTTTATACCACTTTGAAACATTCCAAGTATCAAACTCATCAGACATACTATCAAGTTTAGACCACTTTTTTCCTGCAGGAGTTGTATCATCAATAGATACAAATGAAGGAAAAGCAGGGTCTATATTATTAAAATCTGCTGCTGTTGGACCATCTGGCACATCGTTTACCGTAATACTAACCTTAGCGGTATCTGTGTCTCCATCTTTATCGGTAATTGTATAGGTAAAACTATCAAAACCATCAAAATCTGCATTTGGGATATACTCAAACACACCATCGCTTACTTCGGTAACGGTACCATTAGCTGGACCTGATAATAAACTATAATCATCTCCATCTCCACCATCGTCTCCTATGTCGTCATTGGTTGAAACATCTTCTTGGTTTGCAGTTCCGGCAACACTATTTTCTTCTACCGTTAGCGAGTCATCTGTGGCAACAGGAGTATCATCTGGCATTTCCTTGGGATCTTCATCAGAATTAGAGTCGTTACTACTACAACTAATAATCGAGAGGAATAGAGCGCAAAATAATAAGGTAATCATTCGGTTTTGTAAAGCAATTCTTTTTAGCATCATTTTTATTTAAAAATTATTGTTACAAATTTAACGAAGAGTTCGAGTTTTACTGGCAATAACAACTTTTTTTAAGCAACAAATGGTTATAATACTATTAAAATTAACTTACCAAAAGCAAAACAATTGAAGAACATGGCTATTTTAGCCCAAATAATCTAGTGCAAAATAAACAACAATATATGCTATGAATTATTTTGAAACCGCTTTTAAAGAATCAATCCTTTTTTGAAGTCTTTCAATTTCTTCAGATGTTTTGTCAACCGCGGGAATGGTCTGTATGGAATCTATAGTTTGCTGCACCATATCAATGGTTTTTGTTTCCTCTATAAAATAATATCCAATACCTTCACTTGCTCTCCAAGCTTCATTTAATTGGTCGTAAACTGTTTTATCCCATTGACTTGGGTGTTTTACGTCAATCCAAACCACATCACGATACTCGCTGTCAACTAAAACTAAATCTGGTGTTGCAGAACCATCAAATTGTTTAGAATCACTTTTACTAATAGATGATACCGTTCCTAAAAAAAACATTCGCTTACGCCCAGCAATATCTTTAATATAGGGTCTGAATTCTACTGGTGTATTAGCATCCCAGTCATATTCTTTTCGGGATTCTTTTACTTTTAAAGGCATTGCCGTAACACCTGCATAACCTTGTTTTTTGGCTGCGTGGTTATAATAATATAATTTATCGGTTCCATCTGCTGGCACAAATACACTAAAACTCAAACTGGTACGCTCATCTCCTACTGGTTCTAAGCCAAACCAATGGTATAAACCGCTATAAGCCCCTGTTTCGGTATCGGAAAAATCAAAATCGGTTACATAAGGTTGTTGATTTTGATCTTTAGGCATTTCTGGTATTTTAACTGCTGTTTCCATATTCCAGGGTAAAGGATCACTAAATCCTCCTAAGAATTTTAAGGACTCTGCTTGCAAACGAGATACTTTTTCGGCCAATGTATTTTGTCTTGTTAAATACTCATGGTTTTTCATGTTTTCAGGACTTACATATGTTCCTTTTCCTATCAAAATGCGTTCTATATAATCACTAAAATCATGTTCGCCACTATCTATAACCATCACACCTCCAAAGGTCGGGTACGGAAATAAAAAACCTTTCCATTTAATTAGACTAACTACTTGCACCCATTTACCGGAATCGTTTTTCATGTAATAGGTGTCACTTGGTTCCAAAGTAAATAACTGCAAGAAATTGAAACGTTGCACAACGGCATTATAGGTATTTCTGCTAAATTTTAAAGATTCTCCAATGGAGAACGTTACAGGAATTCTATTTTCACTAGAAAACCTTGGAAATGGTGTGGTACTTGATACAGCAAAAACTTCTTCCGTATTATCGGTCATGCCTTGCCACATGTACTTTTCAGTAGGTTGAATAGCCATGGTCCATTTATTCTCATTTCCTATTCTTACCAAATGAGGTAAAGAAACATCTTTGGTCTCCCCAACACTTTCATTTGCCATAGAAGATATATTTCTTAACGGTTGAATACGTTCGTTTTGTGTTAATGGCAATTCGTTGATTTCGAATTTATTGAGATGATTAAAGACATTGTAGGTTTTCATATAATCGTACATTTTAAAATGCCAGCCTACTAGGTATAAAATTCCAAAAAACAAAACCAAAATTCCAAGAATCCCTAATCGAGTACCTGTGCTTGCCGAGTTTCTGAATTTTCGTAAACCCAGAAACAAAACAACAGCACTTAATAAAATAATGAAAATGAATTTTCTAACAAATAACAACGCCGGTTGATAATCGTCCCTTAAAACGAACAACACAATGAGTAGAATTAGAGCAACAATAATAGTTATTGTTTTTTGCTTCTTTCCTTTATTCCAATAGTTTTTAATCATCTTATTTAGTTTGAAGTATGGCGTTGGAAGCTTGAAGTTTCTCACTCATACTCTAAATTACTATACTTATACTTTTTTTTTAATCTATATTATTGACTGCATACTGCTTACTGATCCCGATAGCTATCGGGACTGCTAACTTAAAGCAACCCCTTATCCTTTAAACGTTCTCTTGCACTTTTTTCTTCAGCTTTAGGTTCGTTTTTCATTTCTTTATTAGCTTCTTTAATCACTTTAGGTTTTTCAGTCTTTAAATCTTCAATAAAATCTTTTCCTTTTTCGATGGTATCTTGAACCAAATCTTCAATAGAATCACTTTTTTCATCAATGACTTCACTTGATTTGAATATAAAACCAGCCAAATAGGTTCCAACTATGGCGCCAACAATCATTGAAGCAAAAACGGAAATTGTAGCAATATCAATAGGTATTAAAAACCGAGTGATGACAATTCCTATTAGAAATAGAAATCCCACAAAAACAAGTCTTATAATAAACTTCTGTTGATAAACAAAACCCGTTTTATCTGTAGGTTTCATTTGTAATTCTTTGGAATACATTAATTTATTGAAAAATCGGTAGAGTCCATTGCCATGGGATTCTCTCCAATATAATAAGGCTCCAAATAATATTGAGCCAATGAAAACGATGAGTTCTAGTGTCATAATTTAAAAGTTTTATTTGTCATTCCGCACTTGATGCGGAATCCACTTAATAAATCCAATCAGAAGATAAATCTTCCCAACTTTTATTGTCCTCTTCAATTAAATCTATTTTCCATTGTCGATTCCAGTTTTTCAATTGCTTTTCTCTTTTTATGGCATCATTCACATATTGAAATTGTTCAAAATACATCAATTTATTCAAACCATATTTTGATGTAAACCCTGGAACTATTTTTTTCTTATGCTCATACATTCTTCTTTCCAAATCATTTGTTACACCTATATATAAAGTGCCATTTTTCATGTTCGATAGAATATAAACATAATATTGATAATAATTTCCTCTCATTCTCTATATGGATTCCGCATCAAGTGCGGAATGACAAAACGCTTCTATAAAATTAGTCTATATTTCCTAAATATTGTTACCAATTGTTTCAATTACCCAATCTTTAAAAGAATCATCCCAATCTTCAAAATTAGCATAAAAGTCTTCTTTATCGTACCAATACCAAAACAACACATCTTTTGGCGAAATATTTACCAATAGCTTCCAAATCAAATCTTGATGTTTTGCCTCTAAAGACGAATGTGGTTTATGTAATGCTTCAAAGAGTTTTACATCAACTATATCAGCAATTTTATATTCATTACTGGTTTCTAATTTTTCTAAATAACGTTCTACACTCATCACTTTTTTACGTGATTTTATATCCAATTTATTCAAATAACTTTTGAATAAAATAGGATCACTTAAAATATCCTTAATTGGATGTTGCGTTTTTTTGAGATGCTGAAACATTTCGAACTTCTTTATACGATCATAGCGTTCTGTCTTGACTTCAGTCTCCAAATCGTACTCTATTATCATATGATCTCTTAATTTATCCATGAGTTCTGGTTGGGAAATATGGTAAATCAAAACATCGTAATTCGTATCTTTTATAGCTTCTTTATGCCATGCTTCATCTTCAAAAACTACGATGGTTTTTATAAAATCACGTAACACATAAACACCGCCAAAGGCACGTGTGTAAAAAGAATCAGTAGTGAATTGTAATGCATGTAAATCTAAATCCCTATTTCGTAAATCCCCATATTTTTTAGCAGAATCCAATAATTTTTGGTGCATGGTTTCACTGATGAAATTATTGCTCCTATTGAATTCTTCAACCAATTTCAATTGCTCTTCTTTAATTTTATCCAGATTGTCAATTAAATGAAAATTAATAGTTATGGTATTGTATTTCAACACATCTAGTGGTTCATAAAAGGCATCGATACCTTGATCGAAATCCAAACAAATCGCACAGTCTCTCGTGATGTTCTTTATTTTTATGCCATGAATTTTAAAGACAAATTTCATGATATCTCTGTCAAACGTATGAAACGGTAAATAGACGGGTTTACCTTTTTGGAGCGGGGAAATGATGATGCCATGAGGGTTTGCTTCCCCATTGTTTAAATAGCTTTTATTTTCTTTTTCTTCAGCAACTTCAGGACTCCAACCAATACCATCAATATGAAAGGTTTTTAACTTCGTTTTTGTAAACCCCAATTTTACCAAGCATTTGTTGTAACGCTCCACGAGTTTTCCGCTTACGGGAATAAGCTCACTTCTGTATAGGTTTGATTGTTTTAGTTTGTCCATCATTTATTGTAACACAGAGATTCGCTGAGAAACGCAGAGGTTCACAGAGAAATTATATCTATAATCCTTTATTCCGAATACCATTTAACTTTCTAAATATTAATTTTTTTCGATTTCCTCTGAGAATCTCTGCGAAAACTCCGTGCACCTCTGTGGAATAACTCAACGCTCCAACAACTTATGAATCTGTGCATACTGCAACAACACAATAGTCCGCGTATCATGAATTTCTCCATTATTCAACATATTTACCGCAGTTTCAAAAGGAATCTCCAAAACCTCAATATCTTCATGTTCGCTATCTAAACCACCGCCTTCGTTCACTTTCATATCATCGGTATATTCTCCAACAAAAAAGTGCATTTTCTCGGTCATTACTCCTGGAGAGGAATAGGCTTCATATACTTTTTTCACTTCTTTTAAACGATAGCCTACTTCTTCTTCTGTTTCTCTAATCACGCAAGCTTCTGGGTTGTCTTTATCCAACATTCCTGCTGCTATTTCAACTAAAAAACCATCTTTATTATCATTTAAATAGGTTGGCATTCTGAATTGCTTGGTTAAAATAACAGTTTGTTTTCGTTTATTATACAATAGAATCCCAGCACCATCTCCTCTATCATACACCTCTCGCATCTGGTTGACCCATTCGCCACTTTTCATTAAATAATCAAAAGTGACTTTGTTAAGAATGTAATAATTATCTGAAAGTAGGGTCTTTTCTATATTCTTTATTTGCTTATTGTTCATTTTCAAAGGTGTTTCTAGCTTTAGTTTCTATATGTAATTGGTTTACTCTAGCATCTACTTTTCGTTTAAAATCGGTATCTGCAATTGTTGCCACATTATCTAAATAACGTACAACTTCCTGACGACGAATTTCAGAGAAATCCAATGCTTTCATGTTACCTCGCATCAATTCTTGAAGCATATTAAACTTGGTGTCGTAGTCTTGCTTGAAATAGATTTCCGGGTTTTCGAACCAATCTTCTTCCAAATCAAAATCTGTCAATCGCAATGATATGGCCGACTGGATATTACGAACATCACGCGATGAAAAGAACGGGAATACCGCTTGCATTTCCTTATACAAATTCGCATAAAACAAATGCTGATTGGTTTTAAACTGTTGTTCTACGTTATCATAAACCTCGAGAACTCGCGCTTCTGTTGGTTTATCAATAGTACTTAATATATCACCCATATTTTTTGCTAAACCTTGATCTTGCAAATAACTGTAATTTTCTGGCCCTTGCATATTTACAAAATCGGGCATGGTATCATCCAGTTTTCGCCACCAAATATGATCTTGATCTAAAAAATCGTGTTCCGTTCTTGCACCGTCAATTTTAAATCGACCTTGCACACGGGAAATCACAGCTTTATCTAACATTTCTGGAAGATTGGTAAATAACCCGATGGAACTATTCCCATAATTAACGGCGTAAGCCCCTTCTGTATATCTTAAAAACACGCCAATTACTTCTTTTACTCCTGCGGAAACTCCTTGAGCTGTCCGTTCTTGTAAATTATTTTCAGCATCATCGATAGGTGCGAAAATTAATTTTGTTGGGTCTTGCATGGGTTTCATCCACTCCACCATTTTTTCTGCCGAACCACCTTGGAATGTTGATATCAATGTATCTGGCATGGGATGAAACAAAAACGGAATATCCAGCGTATCACAATGTTCTTTTAATCGTGTTGCTATAGCTGCAATCAGCATACTTTTTCCGGTCCCTGGAATGCCGTAACCCATAAAGACTGGCATAAAACCTCCCAATTCTTGAAATGGATTCCTTTTTGCAACAAAATCGTAACTCAGCATGCGCTCCGTTAAACGGCGCGCAAAATGTTTTGCATCTCGGTTACCGACGATTTGTTCAAATTTGATTTTATTGAACTCAATACTTTTGGCCGTACCTTGAAATACGTTATTCCATCCTGAAACTGCAAATTCAGATTTTTCTAATTTATAGGTTCTGTCTTCAATGGTTTCGGTATATTCTAATGAACTTTTTCTAAGTTGAATTTCATCAATTAAAGCTTCAAAATAAACGACAGTAAAATCGATAACATCTTTATCTGATGTAATGATTTCTGGATGCCCCAGATATTTATCAAAATAAAACAGACAACATGAAATGCCTTTTAGTGGCGACATAAGTGAAACTTCTGGAATACCTGCAAACTTCTGTTTCATCACGCTTAAATCGTCTGATGCATACGGTTTTAAATCGTGTAATATTTTATATGAGGTAGCAAATAACATAAACGCGGTTGCGGTATGCATTTTACTTTCAAACTCACGCTTTCCGTTGTTGTCTAAAGCAGATTTGTTTTCGTTTAAACTAGACAATCCTGATGCATCGTAGTAGCTATCTTTAATCCAAATACCCAATGTAATCCCCTCTTGAACCGCATATAATGTTTGGTTTAGGTAAATAGGAATTGCTATAGAATCTGGCAACAATCGCTTTTTTAAAGCCAAAATAGTTTTTGAAACCGAAGTGATATCCGCAGAGTTTGTTCCATTATTAGCTCTAGATAAATACAGTAAAATAGATTCATCTTTAGCGTCTTTATCTCTGTTTTTTGCACGAGACCCCTGCTCCCATTGTACACTTTTTAAGTAGGAGGAAGCTTCATCACGAAGCATATCTAGTTCAGATAATTTTATGGGGAATGTTGAGTTGTGTTCCATGTTTCAGTATTCAGTTGGCAGTAGCCAGTCTTTAGTATTACTCTTGCGGACTTACTCTGCTCTATTTTTTCAATTTATTTTATACTCCAAACTTATTTGGATTATTCATCATATAATTTAATAGTTTTCCTATCTCCTCACTTTTATTTTGTAATTCTAATCTTTCTTCTTCTGAAATATATTCACAAGCTAAAGCAAAATCTAGCTATAATTGCGTTTCCGGATTTTCTCCATCAGCATCAGACAATTTACTTTTATAGTGTTTTTCATACTGACGCTTTCTATAGCCTTCAGCTATATTTGAACAAACAGACCTACTCGACCGAACCATTTGTGATGTGAGTCCAAACATTTCAGATTTAGGAAATGCTTTGGTTAAATGAAAAATCTCCATTGCCAATTCGAATCCTTTTTGATATGCGAGTAAAGTTTTAAAACTCATTATTTTTACTTTTTTTTACTGATTACTACCTACCGCTTACTGCCAACTGAATACTGCATACTGCTAACTTCAATCGGAGGTTTTGCCAAACCGTTCATCAAATCTGGTGTTTTATTATACAGGAGTTGGATAATACGATGTGGCGCAAACACATATTTTTGACTAAAAATCGTATCCCAACGTTGTAATACTTGCTTGTTGAAAAAACTACCCTCTTTAAATTCAGTTTTAGAAGCTACCTCAATTACTTTTAAAGTCACAGCGTAAGACTCGAGAGGTATTTCTTTTTTGCTCAATGCCTCTAAAATGGTGTGTGTCATTTCATTTTCATCTTTGGCAAACATGTTATGAATTGGTCCTAAATCGATACGCTTAATTAACTTTGGAGACACTTTTGATAACTTCTTGTCAATGGCATAAGCCATTGCGTCTAGAGACATGTCCCTATCTGCTGTGTTTTTTAGTACGTCGTAAATATTAGTTCTGTAATCGTCAATTTTACTGCCATCATAATTAAAATACATGAAGCAAATAAAAGGTCGGTTTTTTATAACATCATAAAAACTCCAGCTCGTTAATAAATCTCCCGCTGAATCTTTTGGAGCACTAACAATTTTCCCCTGAACAAATCGGTTAAATATGTATTTCTTATTTACCGACGAATAATATACTATTGAAGCTGCTTGAAAAAGCCTGCTCTTTTTCACGGGTTGCTTTTTACGCATTAACGTATCCAGAAACTCTTCCTTAAGTGTTGCAATGGGAGTCAATCTTCCTAAATATTCGTCGCGAAGCTCTAAATCGTTGAATAAATATCGAAACTCCAAGTAATTTGGGAAACCAGATTCGGTAACATCTACCTTCATATTATCCTCAGCATCATACATATATTTAATGCGCATTGCCTCAATAGAATACAACAACAAATCGCAATATTGTTTAAACATATCAACCTCACTTCCCGTACAAATCTTTTCTCTTTGTACAGCAACAATCAGTTCCTTGAACACAAAATCTACCATTTTATGATAAAATGTATAATGTTCTTTGGAATCTAAAATTGCAGAATCTAAGGGTGTGATGATATTGTTTATGGACATTGCTTATTAATTGTTACACAAGAGATTCACGGAGTTACACAGAGGGTTTTTGACATGGATTTCATGGATTTTCACAGATTAAAATATTACGAAACAAACTTCGGGTAAGCCCGTGTTAAGGATTGCGGCCCCGAAGCTTCGGGATTGGAGCTGCTCGTAGAGAGCGACTGCCGAAAGCCTGACCACGCCCAAAAGCGTGGTAACGCCATTATTATTTTTAAGACAATAATTCGTCGTCGCTTGCTCCAGGTTTTGGTTTTCCTGCTGGTTCGCCACCATCTCCAGAAGGTGCGCTGGCATCGGCATTGTAATAATCTTCGAAAATTTCTTTCATATCGATACCGTAACGCTCTGCAAAATTCTTTTGGATTTCGCCATCCTTAGCTCTAATTTCTTGTAAAGCCTCGGCATAACTACTGTAAACACCTTGCATTACTTTTTCGTGTACCGGAATATTATCCATCATATCTTGACGTGCTTTGGCACTTGCGGTATGCATTGATGCCAGTGTTTCTCCAATATGCTCGTCGGTTTTCACTCCTAAATGCTCTAAAATCGCAGCAAATTCCTGATCGGTTCTTGCTTTTAAGGCTACCACATAACCATCGTAATATTTTAAACGCTCTTCGGTATCACTCTTTAATTTGGCACGGTGTGTTTGTAGATTGCTACGTAAAGAGGTCAGTACTTTAATGGTTAAATTATGTTTGTGCACAAAGCTATCCTTACTTGCCGCCAAAGTAGTATAGGCATTTTTAAGACCTTCAAGTTCCTCAACTTTTTGCTCTAAAGCGGTCATTTTACCAATAGCCTCAGAATATTCGGTAGATTGTTTATCTGCAATATCCTCTAACTCTTGGCGTGCTTGCTTTAACAACGCATAATTTTCTTCTAGCTTCGCTTCTACTTCTTTCTTCTTTGATAATGCTTTTGTGTGGTTTTTAGAAGCTTCAACAATAGCGTCTTTAAGTTTTTCCTCAACTTCCTTTATTTCTATCTCCCTAGTCTTCAATCTACCAACTGCAGCTTGAGATTTATAAGAGAGTTCGCTTAACAAGGCTTGTACATCGGCACTTTCAATGCGCGTTTGAAACATTGCTTTTGCTTTGTTATCTGCTCCTTCCCTAACTTTTTCAGCAGATTTGAGGGCAGCCTCAGCTTTTGCTATTTTACTTTTGCGCCCCCAAAGGTTGTTCCACCAGGTGTCTGGTACTTTTTGAGTATCCTCTAACTCTATTTTAGCACGCTCTAGCGCCTTTTGAGCATCATCTATAACTTTCTGTTCTGTTGGATTTAGAGCAGAGAATTTTTCGAACATGATACCAACTTCATCTTGATAATCGGTTAGATCCTTGATAGCGTCTAAAAGCGTTGTTCTATCCTTCTCCGCCATGTGCACCACATCGTCCAATGTCGCATTTAATATTTTTTGACGTACCTCTGGATCATCTTCTTGAGATAGCTTTGATTTCATAGTATCAATGGCTTTTCCCCAATTGACATCTACTTTTTCGGTTTTTTCGTTGGCGTTGGTTTCTAATAAATCAAAATCATCAGACATGGTATATTGTGTATTTTAAAGTTGAACAATTTTACGGATAAGCAATTTCGTTAAAAAAGATGACTTTTAAAATTTAATTGGCCTTAAATTATCAGTATAATTTAGCATCAAAAAGTTACAGAAATCAAAAAAAATAAAAAAATACGTAAGATTAAACTTCGGAAAAAGTAAGCTAAAACCCTTGAACACTAATAGATTAGACCAAATTTGTGCATAAACATGTTAACAAAATGAGAGATACCAACTTCATTTTTAATTGGTTAGTCAATAAAAAGCTTTATATTTGTCATGCTATTAACCTAAATCTTTTATTATAATGCTCCTGCACAGTTTACTTTTTAAACCTATTCCAATTCTTATCAGTCAAAGTCAAATTGTAACAATATTATCAGTTGTTGTTGTCTTTTTCTTGGTACTTTTAATCTTTGGAGTTAGAAAATCATACATTCTTAAGAAAGAAAATGATAAATTAAGCAAATCTAGTCCTTCATTGCAAAGTGATGAAGACAATAAAGCCTATAAGGATTTTACCGACGGACATATGTACGGTAATAAATAAAAAAAGCGCCATTTAAATAAAAATGGCGCTTTTTTTATCTCACTAATTTCTTATACTTAATACGTTTCGGCATCAAATCGCCACCCAATCGTTTCTTCTTATATTAATTTATACTGTATCAGCTTGTGTAATTCTCTAAAAAACTTTGTATAATAATTATACAGATTTTTTTATTTCCTAAATGAGGAATTCCGTAAGACATTCTTAAATATATGTTCTATTTTCGCTATTAAATGAGGAATTTAATCATTAATTTTGTTGTAAAATACGATGAATATGACATAAGTCATTTAAATTAATTTTTCATTATTATATTTTTATACTTGCCCTCAAAATCTATCCTTAAAATAGCTATTCGATTTGTTTAAAATATCCGAATGGCAAATTTTCTCTAAGCTTCAACTTCATATATTAAATTAAACAAATAATATTATGAAAAAAAATTATCTCTCTTTTTTAGTCGCTTTGTTTTTAGCGATTACAGTAAATGTTTCAGCTCAAACACCAATTACAGACGCCAATTTCAATCAAGCTATAGCAACCTGTTTAAGCACAAATCCAGTTGATGGATTATGTTCTGAATCGGAATATGGATCAATGCCCTCTTGGGATGTAAGCAATGTGACTGATATGTCTAATGCTTTTGTTGGTAAATCCAATTTCAATGCTGATATCAGTACTTGGGATGTGAGCAGCGTGATAAATATGCACTGGATGTTTGTAAATTCAGGTTTCAACCAACCTATAGGTGATTGGGATGTGAGTAGTGTAACAAATATGAATTCTTTATTTTATGGAACAGGTTTCAACCAGACTATAGGTGATTGGGATGTTAGTAATGTGACAGATATGGTTGGCATGTTTGAGAAGTCAGGTTTTAACCAACCTATCGGGAATTGGGATGTGAGCAGTGTGACTAGTATGCTGGTTATGTTTAAAGATGCTAATTCCTTCTCAACTGCCAACTATGATAATCTATTAATAAATTGGGCATCACTTCCTACCTTACAACCGAACGTAAATTTTGACGGAGGACCGTCTAATTATTGTAATGGCGAAAGTGGGAGAAACACATTAATAAATACACATGGTTGGACAATTACCGATGGTGGTTTAGATTGCTCCTCACTAACACCTCTTACAGATGCCAATATTCATGATGCAGTTGATTTATGGTACTCTGACCGAACATCTGCCGAAGCCACTTATGGCCATATTAGTAATTGGGATACTTCAAACATTACTAATATGTCTTATTTGTTTTCTCGTAAAACGTCATTTAATGAAAACATTGGAAATTGGGATGTAAGTAATGTAAAGGATATGTCATATATGTTTGGTACAACTTATACTGAAATTTCATCCTTCAACCAACCTATAGGGAATTGGGATGTGAGTAATGTAACAGATATGTCTTTTATGTTTTCAAATTCACTTTTTAATCAACCTATAGGGGACTGGGATGTGAGCAGTGTGACCACAATGTACGGCATGTTTAATATAGCAAATGCCTTTAACCAACCCATTGGGAGCTGGGATGTAAGTAGCGTTGTAACTATGAAATATATGTTTTGGCAAGCCAATTCTTTTAACCAGCCTATAGGTAGTTGGAATGTGAGTAATGTAACAGATATGTCTTTTATATTTCAAGGAGTAACTTTGTCCATTGATAACTACGATTCCCTACTTAATGGTTGGGCATCACTTGAAACCTTACAACCTGATGTTAATTTCAATGGTGGTTCTTCTAAGTATTGTAGTGGTGCAAGTGCAAGAAACTATTTAATTAATTCATTTAGCTGGACAATCACAGATGGTGGTTTGGATTGCTCTTCACAAACCCCTATAACTGATGCCAATTTCAGTCAGGCAATAGAAACCTGTTTAAGCACTAATCCTGTTGATGGATTATGTTTTGAATCTGAATATGGTGGAATGGATTTTTGGGAGGTTAGCAATGTGACTAATATGTCTAATGCTTTCGAAAATAAAGCTAATTTCAACGCTGATATAAGTGGTTGGGATGTGAGTAATGTAACTGAGATGATTGGAATGTTTTCAGATTCTCAATTCAATCAGAATATAGGAGGCTGGGATGTAAGCAATGTAACTGATATGAGTTCAATGTTTCAAGGTGTAACTTTGTCAACTGTGAACTACGCTTTTCTACTTAATGGTTGGGCATCACTTGAAACCTTACAACCTGACGTTAATTTCAACGGTGGTTCTTCAAAGTATTGTAATGGTGAAAGTGGGAGGAACGTATTAATAAATACACATGGTTGGACAATTACAGATGGTGATTTAGATTGTTCTTCACTAACACCTCTTACGGATGCCAATATTAACGAAGCAGTTGCTTTATGGGTCTCTGATCAGGCAACAGCTGAAGCCACATATGGTCATATTAGCAATTGGGATACTTCTAACATTACTAATATGTTTGGGTTGTTTGCAGGCTTAGATTTCAACTTGCCTATAGGCAATTGGGATGTGAGCAATGTGACAACGATGAGTTGGATGTTCGAGAGCTCTACCTTTAACCAAGATATCGGAAATTGGGATGTAAGCAGTGTTACAAATATGTCTACAATGTTTGAAAATTCAAATTTCAATCAACCCATAGGCAACTGGAATGTAAGTAATGTAACAGATATGAGTAGCATGTTTTATGGAGCATTTGATTTTAACCAACCCATAGGAGACTGGGATGTGAGTGGTGTGACTAATATGTCTAGAGTGTTTATGAACAATAGCTACCCCTATCATAATAATGGAATAATTCATGATTTTTCACATTTTAGTCAAGATATAGGCAACTGGGACGTGAGTAGTGTAACCACTATGGAGGAAATGTTTTATGGAGCAGTAGTGTTTAATCAACCTATAGGAGCCTGGGATGTTAGCGGTGTGACTAATATGTCTGGGATGTTTCAGGGTGAGAGGTATGAATTTAATGCGGATGTAGAAGCTTACTATTCTCAATTCAATCAGGATATTGGAAATTGGGATGTGAGCAACGTAACTAATATGAGTTCAATGTTTAGAGATTCTCAATTTAATCAGGTCATTGGGAATTGGAATGTAGGCAGTGTTACTAATATGGCTGGAATGTTTCAAGGTGCTTCATTCAATCAGGATATTGGGAGTTGGGATGTGAGCAACGTAACTAATATGAGTTCAATGTTTAGAGCTGAGTGGGATTATGGGGGAGTAGATGATTTTAAACCTAATCCATTCAATCAAAATATTGACAGCTGGGATGTAAGTAATGTCACCACTATGAGTAATATGTTCGGTGGTTACCCTCAGTGGTATGCTAGTGTTCCACCACCATCTTCTCTTTCAACTGTAAACTATGATAATCTATTAATAAGTTGGGCATCCCTTCCTACATTACAACCTAATGTTATTTTTAGTGGTGGTGTTTCTAATTTTTGTAATGGGGAAACTGCCAGAGATTATATTGTTAATACATATGGTTGGACTATTAACGATACTGGTAAAGATTGTACCAATGCTGCAGTCAATTGTTTAACTGTTGAAGATGCAAATGGGTTTGTAGGTATTTCCAATAGCATCAATTTAATTTTAGAGAGTTCTGAAATCATCAAAGGTTTTCAGTTTGACATCACATTTCCAGATGGATTTGTTTTTGACCCTAACGACATTACAAATACGGGATTGCCAGAAAACTTCCAGGTGTCAAGTGCTGATTTAGGAGGTAATGCATATAGAGTTATTGGATTTTCTTTATCAAATGAAACCATAGCCTCTGGAACTGCATCTATACTCACTTTCCCAACCCTTATTAATGAAGGGACACTAACTGGCGATTATCCAATACCAGTAACTAATGTAACACTATCTGATGTTAACAATCTTGATATTGCCTCACTTTGTCTTACAAATGGCGAAATAACCGTTTATAGCTATCCTATGGGAGATGCCAATGGAGATGATGCAGTTAATATTTTAGACATTTTGGGAACTGTAGATTATATTTTTGATAATCCACCTTCTACATTTTATTTTGAATTGGCTGACGTTAATTTTGATGACACCATTAATATATTAGATGTCTTAGGTGTTCAAGACATCATATTAAGTCCAACAGCAACAACTCTTGACAATGTAAGTAAGGCAAGTACTTCCAAAAGCTTAGCTGGAGAAAATTATTTAAATATTACTAACGATATGTTTTCTCCAAACACTTCTGAAACAATAGAAATAAATCTATTTAATGATGATATTGTTAAAGGCATGGAGTTTAATTTTGTACTACCAGAAGGCTTTACCTTAAATCCAGCAGATATAGTTAAAAGCTCAAGACTCGATGGGTTCATTGTAAGTGCTCAGGAAATTAGTGAAAACACTTTTAAAGTTCTTGTTTTTTCTTTATCTTCTGCAACAGTAGCCTCAGGAACGGGAGCTATTTTAAATCTGCCAATAATTATAGAGCCTGAAGTAAGTAATGCGGTTTATCCTATTGCATTTACAGATGTCATTATTTCAGATACAAATAATACAGATAAATCAACTCTAGCTCCAAATATTGGTAAAATAACAATAAGCACATTAGGTATAGATAACGAAGACTATAAGAATACGTTGACATTATATCCAAATCCTGCTAATGAGACACTTTATGTCAAAACAAACAGAGAGAGCAGTTATTCAATTATTGATGTATATGGAAAACTCGTTATAAAAGGTAAATTAGAACAAGGCGAGAATAAATTAGATATAAATAATTACCAGACTGGTATTTATTTCTTAAAAATTAAGAATGAATCAGGTTCTATAATTAAAAAAGTAATTAAGGAATAATAACGCTATTTATGGATTGTGGCTAATAAATTGAGAAAAGGTTTTGCTTCTTTATATGCGGATATTGTTCTACCCTCATATTCAAATAAAAAGTAGGGATATAAAAAACGGTTTAGAGTAATCTAAACCGTTTTTTATAAATAAATTATATTCAACTATCTCACTAATTTCTTATACTTAATACGTTTCGGCATCAAATCGCCACCCAATCGTTTCTTCTTATTTTCTTCATAATCAGAAAAACTTCCTTCAAAGAAATACACTTGAGAATTACCTTCAAAAGCTAAAATATGCGTACATATTCTATCTAAGAACCAACGGTCGTGCGATATAACAACTGCACAACCAGCGAAGTTTTCCAAACCTTCCTCTAAAGCTCGTAATGTATTCACATCAAGGTCGTTAGTAGGTTCGTCTAAAAGTAACACATTACCTTCTTCCTTAAGCGTCATGGCTAAATGTAAACGGTTACGCTCTCCTCCAGAAAGCAATTTTACTTTTTTGTTTTGTTCGCCTCCAGAAAAGTTAAAGCGACTTAAATAGGCCCGAGAATTCACTTCCTTACCGCCCATCATAATCAGCTCTTGCTCGTCACTAAAGTTTTGCCAAATGGTTTTTTCAGGATCTATATTGGAATGTTTTTGATCTACATAAGCCAATTTAGCAGTATCTCCAACAATAAACTCGCCTTTATCTGGAGTTTCCTCACCCATAATCATTTTGAAAATGGTGGTTTTACCTGCACCGTTTGGTCCAATAATCCCAACTATTCCAGCTTGTGGTAAGTTGAAGTTTAAATCGTCATATAATAATTTATCATCATAACCCTTTGCAACACCTTTGGCTTCAATAACATTGGTGCCTAAACGCGGGCCATTAGGAATGTATATTTCTAGTTTTTCATCAAGTTGTTTTTGGTCTTGACTCATTAACTTATCATAATTTTTCAAACGTGCTTTTTGCTTCGTCTGACGTCCTTTTGCGCCTTGACGAACCCATTCCAGCTCACGTTCTAAAGTTTTTTGACGCTTGGAAGCTGTTTTTCCTTCTTGAGCCATACGTTTGGATTTTTGATCTAACCAAGACGAATAATTTCCTTTCCAAGGAATCCCCTCTCCTCTATCCAGTTCTAAAATCCAACCCGCAACGTTATCTAAAAAGTATCTATCGTGCGTTACGGCGATTACGGTGCCTTTGTATTGCGCCAAATGATGCTCTAACCAATGCACAGATTCTGCATCCAAATGGTTGGTAGGTTCATCCAATAGCAATACATCAGGTTCTTGTAAAAGTAAGCGACATAAAGCCACACGACGACGTTCTCCTCCAGATAAAACACTTATTTTCTTATCACCATCTGGAGTACGCAATGCATCCATGGCTATTTCTAGTTTGGTGTCGAGTTCCCAAGCATTTGCTGCATCAATTTCATCTTGAAGCACCGCTTGTCTGTCCATTAACTTCTGCATCTTGTCTGCATCAGAATACACTTCCTCCAACCCAAACATATCGTTGATTTTATTGTATTCGTCAAGAATAGCAACCGTTTCGGCAGCACCTTCACGAACAATTTCCATGACCGTTTTGCTTTCGTCCAGTTTTGGCTCTTGCTCTAAAAACCCAACCGAATAGTCTTGTAAAAAGGTAACATCGTCTTGAAAATTCTTATCAACCCCAGCTATAATTTTTAGCAACGTAGATTTACCGGAACCATTAAGACCTAAGATTCCAATTTTTGCACCATAAAAGAAGCTTAAATAAATATTTTTTAAAACTGGTGTGTTTGCACCCGGAAACGTCTTGGTTAAACCAGACATTGAAAATATTACTTTTTTATCGTCACTCATTTGTTGTAAGTTGTAATTCGTTAAGTTATTAAGTCGTTTAAAATCAAATTCTTTTTCAAAAATCTGAAATCGTTATGCTCCAATCGATAATCCTTAAACCCTTCCCTTTAAAGCGTTAAACACCCATGCAATAGCAAAAAAGCCAATACCTACGGTAGCAAAACCCCAACCAGCAACATCATTATATCTATATGCGCCCATTAAAATCAGTAAAACCCCCATTATAATCATTAAAATTGTTGCCCAAGCTAAAACTGTATTTTTATTCATTGCCATATTCTTTTTTTTATTGGTTAGTCGAAAAGCAAATATCGGTGTTTTTAATAAAAAAACTTCTATTTACATCATTTTTGCTTAATAACTTACCAATACAATTTTTACTGAATCATCATCTAATACATTTCTTATATCAAAAAATGACCTAAATGTAATTAAATTGCCTAATACCCAAAAGTACTTATCGGTATCAGGAAAATTTTGTTTCATTATTGGGTGACTTAAAAAATGTGAAGAAATCCCAACTTCTGGTTGTTGTTCAAGAACACTTTTAATGTACATTATCGTGTCTCTCCTTTTACTTTCTTTTAAATCATGTAAATACGGTAAATAATAGCTTGTTTTATATCCTGAATCACTAAAAAAGGGTAGTACCTCGGGGTGGTTTGATTCTATTAATATATTCTTATTTGAAACATTTTTACGTTTCAGTAAACTATCAATTCTAAATAAAATTGCTTTACTATTTGATGGCGTCAGGTTTTTTATGTCAAGCCAAAGGTTTGGTTTTTTATCCTTTATATGGGACAAATACTCATTAAAAGAAAGGTTTGTAGATGCTGCAGGTGGGTGGTTAACGTCCAGAATATCTAAACTATCACTATAAATAAGGTCAAGTTCAACACCAATAAAATATTTTTCACCAAGTTTTAACTTTTCCAAGCTATTAGCTCGGTGTCCCCAAATCTTTGTTGAATAATAACCCGAAAATTGTATTTTATACGTAGAAACATAATTGATAGAAACCAAAAGAACTACCAATAGTATTGGAGTAAGAAAAAAAATCCTTTTAATCTTCTTGCTTGTCATAATCTATTCCATTTTTTACGAGTCTTGTTTTCTCTTTAAAATTAGAGTTGATAATACTTTTATTGGGTTCATACAGATTATGAGTGACTCCTAATAAATCGGCAAATGTATGCTCAAAATCTTCAAGAATGTATTTTCTATTTACATATTCCCTAAGCTCACCATCGTTCTTCTTAAGAAAATGTTTTGATGATAACCACAGTAAAAAAGGCACTTCATACATCGGACGTGTGCCATGATATTCGTCATGACCAACAATATCAAAACTAGTATCGTAAAGATCATCCCCATGGTCAGAAAAATATATTACGGAGCTATTATCACCCGTTTTATCAACCATATCTATAATGTTTCTCACTACAAAATCATTATATAATACCGCATTATCATAATAATCAATCTTTTTTTGACGTGATTTTTTAAATAATGATGCATCTTGATAATCATCTTGTGTGAAGATGCTATAATTTTTGGGATACCTGTAATTGTAGCGACTGTGAGTACCCATTAAATGAATAAAAACAACTTTTCGCTCAACTTCATCATTTAATATTTCTTCTAATTTGCCAAATATAACCTCATCATAACTGATAGCAGAATTATCATCTCCAGCGAAAAAGTATTGGTTCTTTGCTGACAAACCCAATAAAGTAGAAACAGATTCATGCAAACCTATTGCTTGTTGATTGCTCAACCAATAGGTTTCAAACCCTGCCATATTAGCAAGTTGAACTACTGAAGCATTATTTTCTTTATTGCTATTTGAATAATCCGAAAATGTTAAAATCTTATCTAGAGATAGTATTGTATGAACATTTGGAGCAATGACATCGCTAAAAATGTATAACTCATCTTTTAACTCTTTTAACTTAGGATTTGTTGGTCTATCATAACCATATAATTGCATGTGCCAACGGGTAGTAGATTCTCCAATTATAACAACGCACGTTTGATTATTGAAAGAACTATCCTTTAATTTCAAATTATCGCTATTAGGCTTGGACAAATTATCTCTCAACAAATTTTTATAATTTTTATAATCTTCAAATGCCACAACACCTGATGCAAATAAATTAAACCTTAACAATCTATTGTTTATTAAGAAAACACTTAATATAATAGCTGCAGAAAAAAAACATATTCTTATTCTTTTATCCTTGAAAATAACCGAACCAAATTTTACATCGGTACTCTTACTGAAAAAAATAAAAAACAACACTAACGATATACCTAGAAAAATAAGCAAACAAATAACAGAACTTGTAAAATAAGCATCTAAAAAACCAATCGATTCCTTTTTGTTTGTTTCAAAAATCAAATAAAAAGCTGAAGCATTTAACCGCACACCATAGTTAATATAAAAACTCAGTTTTATAAAGACCAACAGGTGCAAAAGCGTTACAAAAAAAGCCAAAAACCCCTTTCTTATAGCTCTTGAAGACATCAAAAAAAACAGGGATATACCGATCAAAATTATAAGTCCAAAATTCACAACCTCTTTCCAATAGCTCTCAATAGGCACTATAAAATAAGGACCTATTAACATTAAAGTGAATAGAGGAATATATAAAAATAAAAAAGGCGGTTTTATTAAGAAAGATATGTTTTTAATCAAATTAAAAAATATTAATATATTATAAAAAATACAACCTAAAACTTCCAATAAGACCAGCCGGTCAATTTAAGTCATTGGCACCTCAACAATAATTAGTTTAGTATCTTCTTGGGCTAAAACTAAAATATTTTGTGCATCTGAAATCCCTATGGCATCTCTATCATTTAAAATATTGCCACTAACCAATATTTTTCCTTCAACAACAAATATATACAATCCGTTATTACGTTCTTTTAAAAAAACAGTAATTGAATGTCCATTATCCAAATCAGTTCTATAAATATAGGCCTGCTGATTTATGGGCAACGCATCACCTTCCAGTTTATCCTTTGGGGCAACAACAGTTTGTAGTTTGTTTTTTTGATGTTTCGCATCAAATTTACGCTGCTCATAACGAGGCGTTACACCCATTTGTTCAGGAATAATCCAAAGTTGTAAAAAGTTAACTTCATCCGTTTTACTATCGTTAAATTCAGAATGATTCAAACCTGTTCCTGCACTCATTACTTGCACTTCTCCAACCTCAATAGCACGTTTGTTCCCCATACTATCCTTATGAGATAATGCACCTTTTAACGGAATAGAAATAATCTCCATGTTTTTATGCGGATGTGTTCCAAAGCCCATTTTAGGCTGTACCACATCATCATTTAGCACTCGCAACATGCCAAAATTATTACGTGCTGCATTTTGATAACTTGCAAAACTAAATGTATGATACGATTTTAACCAACCGTGATTGGCAAAACCTCTTGTGTCTGATTTATGAACTATTGTTTTCATTTTTTAAGTGTTTTGTCGTTTCCTTGAAGAAGGACATCTTTTTAGTTTTCAGAGCTACAAGGTTTTTATAAAACCTCGCAGGTCTAACTTATTTTATTCTCCATGGAAATTATTTAATTAAAAAAACACACTTTCTGTGTTTGTATAGATTCCTGACTTCGCAGGAATTTAGCGCATTTTATCAAGCAGATGACTTAATTGTTCTGCTTCTTCTTCATTTAAATTCTTCACTAATTCCCTATTAAAATTATTTGGTATCGCATCTAAAAACGTTTTTCCTTCTTTTGTGATAGCTATTTTAACTACGCGTCTATCCTGTTCTGAAGGACAACGTTCTATATATTTCTTAGCGCATAATTTATCCATTAAACGCGTTGCATTTGGCGAACGTTCCAACATTCTATCTTTAATGGTCTGCACATTCAATGGTTCATCAGCGCCTTTTAAAATTCTTAAAATGTTGTACTGCTGTGGCGAGATTCCAAAAGATTTAAAAAATTCATTTTGATGACTTGTAATCCAGTTTGCCGTGTAAATAATGTTCAATAAAGCTTTTACTCTATTGTTGGCAAATGTTGAATTGATATCTTTTGATAAATCGCCCATGTTTCAGTTTACAGTTTTCAGTCCCTATATATGGTTATAGTGCTTTTTGAAAAAGTTCAACTTTGTGTTTTAAATCTGTATTTAATTCGTCATTAATCACTTCTCCTCCTTTAAAGTTATCAAAAAATGATGGCAAACTAAAATCTGTAACAATATTTCCGCCCATATAAGGAAAACGTCCTTTGGCTATTTCTAAAACCGAAGCTCCTCCTCTAGCACCTGGGGATGTCGCCATCAAAAGCATTGGTTTTTCACTCCAAAGTTTTCCGTCTATTCTAGACATCCAATCAAAAATATTTTTAAATGCTGTTGAATAGGCACCGTTATGTTCGGCTAAAGACAAAATGACACCATCAGATGATTTTATAAGATCTAAAAACTGTTGTGCATTATCAGGAATCCCTTTTTTTGTTTCTAAATCAATGCCATAAACTGGTAATTCAAAATCATTCAAGTCTAAAATGTTAGTTTCAACATCTTCAACCAAACTAGCTGCATAAGTAGCCAACTGTTTATTAATTGAATTTTTACTGTTACTACCTGCAAATGCTATTATATTTTTCATTGAGTTATTTTATTCATTTCCTCGAAGGAGGAAATCCTTAATTACGCTACAAATATATAAACAAAATATTTATATTCCAAGGAATATATTTCCATGTTATATTATTTAACAAAATATTCACTTTCAATACAGGAATTGGTTTTGTAAATTCGTGACAAACAATCAATATATGGATATCAACTTCAATAAAAACGAAGATCATAATAAACTTTTAGTATCAGAATTACAAAAACGACTTGCAAAAGTAAGCTTGGGTGGCGGAAAATCGCGTATTGAAAAATTGCATAGCAAGGGTAAAATGACCGCTAGGGAGCGTATTGATTATTTATTGGATGCTAAAAAGAAATCCATAGAAATAGCTGCTTTTGCGGGAGAAGATATGTATGCCGAACACGGTGGTTGCCCCTCTGGCGGTGTTGTTGTGAAGGTTGGCTACATTAAAGGAAAGCAATGTATTGTTGTAGCAAATGATGCTACCGTTAAAGCTGGTGCCTGGTTTCCAATTACGGGAAAAAAGAATCTTCGTGCGCAAGAAATAGCCATAGAAAACAAATTACCAATTATTTATTTAGTGGATTCTGCTGGCGTTTATCTGCCTTTACAAGATGAGATTTTCCCTGACAAGGAACATTTTGGACGTATTTTTAGAAACAATGCGATTATGAGCAGTATGGGAATTACACAAATTTCGGCGGTTATGGGCAGTTGTGTTGCTGGTGGCGCCTACCTTCCTATTATGAGTGATGAAGCTCTGATAGTTGATAAAACAGGAAGCATTTTCTTAGCGGGAAGTTACTTAGTAAAAGCCGCCATTGGAGAAAGTATTGATAATGAAACTTTAGGTGGCGCAACAACGCATTGTGAAGTTTCTGGTGTTACCGATTATAAAGCTAAAGATGATGCTGATGCATTAGATACCATCAAAAATATTATTGATAAAATTGGCGATTATGATAAAGCTGGTTTTAATAGAAATGAACCTAAAAAACCTAAAGAAAACCCTGAGGAAATTTATGGGATTCTTCCAAAGTCGAGAGCAGATCAGTACGATATGTATGAGATTATAAAACGTTTGGTTGATAATTCGGAATATGATGAGTACAAATCGGGTTACGGGCAAACAATTATCACATGCTACGCCAGAATTGATGGTTGGGCAGTTGGTATTGTTGCTAACCAACGACAAATTGTTAAGACAACTGGTTCAAAAACAAAACCCAAGGAAATGCAGTTTGGTGGTGTGATTTATAATGACTCCGCAGATAAAGCTACACGTTTTATAGCTAACTGTAATCAAAAGAAAATTCCGTTAGTGTTTCTTCAAGATGTTACAGGATTTATGGTAGGCAGTAAGTCTGAACATGGAGGCATTATAAAAGATGGCGCTAAAATGGTAAATGCCGTTAGTAATTCGGTAGTGCCAAAATTCACTATTATTATTGGAAATAGTTACGGCGCAGGTAATTATGCGATGTGTGGAAAAGCTTATGATCCAAGATTGATTGTTGCATGGCCAAGTGCAGAACTTGCGGTTATGAGCGGAAATTCTGCTGCTAAAGTATTATTGCAAATTGAAAAAGCGTCGCTTCTAAAAAAGGGCGAAGAGATAACTCCTGAAAAAGAAGAAGCCCTATTTAAAAAAATTAAAGACCGTTACGATAACCAAGTGTCTCCATACTATGCAGCAGCTAGAATATGGACGGATGGGATTATTAATCCTTTAGATACCAGAACATGGATAAGTATGGGTATTGAAGCTGCTAACCACGCTCCTATTGAAAAGAAATTTAATTTGGGGGTGTTGCAGGTTTAGTCCTTTAAAACTGAAATTATTTCAGGTAAAAGTGTTATTGCGGTTAATACGATGGCATTATTTTTCTTTTTCTTTGGTGCTGCTGAAGCATTTTGAGTCTCCGTTATATGCTGTGAATTAGGCATTCTAACCATTATAACTTTATTTATCGCTTCTTCAACAAAATTTTCGTCTGCGTAATCATATGCTAATGTGATGCCATCTTTATGAAATTCTTTTATACTAGATTTAAAATTATTAAGTGTGTAAAGAATCTTTTTTAAGCTTTTGATTGATTCCTGTTCTAAAGCTATCCCATTTAAACCTGAATACCCGATGATTGAAATAGAATCGTCTTTAGTCAGTCTTTTTGATAACAACTTAAAACCTTGTTTTAAAACAACTTCATCTTCTAATGAATATCCATTATTTGAGACTTGAATTAAAAAAGTCAAATTATGCACACCATTACCTCCTTCTTCTTTTTTCTTATAGTTTTCAACTATGAAAGAAATCAGATTTTCTATTTCTACAGATTGTGTTTCTATATTTTTTTCTTGTGCAAGTATAGTATTTGGAGTAAAATAAAAAGTGGCTGCTAGAATAATAAATAGTGCTTTCATTGTTTTTGGTTTTAAGTTTCACATAAAACTATAACCAACTACCATTTTATAAAACCGAGAATGAGTGAAGTGCAATTCTGATTGAGTGAAAGCCATAAAAAAAGAGACGCTCCGTTTAATTTTAAAGTCTCGCTCATTTTTCGTATATTAATGACTGAAAACCAATAACTTCAAACATGGAAACTATTAAAACACTTAATAAGTGGGCCAATAGACACACTTATTTTCCAATCGACTTGTTACGTATTGCCTTGGGTGTTTTTCTGTTCATTAAAGGCATTAGTTTTTTTTCAAATACTGAAATGTTAATGGAACTAGCTGAGCCTATCAAGGACATGCCCGGTAGTATGTTAGTGGTGCATTATGTAGCACCAGCACATTTTATCGGAGCTATTCTTATTGTTGCTGGATTATTAACGCGTTGGGCCATTCTTGCCCAATTACCCATTTTAATTGGAGCTGTTATTATCAATTTTATTGGAGAAATGCATTCTAATAATTTAATAATGGCCCTAATTACACTTCTAACTTGTATATTCTTTTTACTTTATGGTTCAGGAAAAAATTCATTGGATTATTATTTTAAAATGCAACAGTAAAACTAAAGAGATGGCTTGAAAACTATATAATTTCAAGCCATCTCGTTTTTATTTTTTTTATTCTTATTTCTTACTTAATCTCAGTACTAAAAGGAAACAGCAACTGCACACCTTTTTTCTGTGATAATCGTTTTACTTCTTTTAGTAGCTTGTAGTTTTCTTCTCCAAGTTCTTCGGCTAAAATGGTTTCTTTGGCTTTTGTTAAACCAAAGGCTTCAAAAATTTCATCTAAATTCTTTTCAAATACTGGGAATTCTTTCAATTTATAATCTTCAATTTCGGCAGCTTCGGCAGCATATTTTAGTGCCAAATCAAGACCACCTAACTCATCTACCAAACCATGTTGTAAAGCATCAGACCCTGTCCAAACTCTACCCTGTGCAATTTCTTCAACCTGTTCAATAGTTAAACCACGGCCGTCTGCTACTCTTTTTCTAAATATATCATAAATATCTACAACACCTTCTTTAATAAAATCATGTTGTGTTTCATTTAAAGGTTCAAAGAAACTATAGGTAACAGCATTTGCATTAGTTACAACTTGTTCCGCATTTATGCCCATATCATCAGCTAGGTTTTTAAAATTTGGTAGTGTTCCGAATACCCCAATACTCCCTGTAATGGTTGTAGGCTCAGATATGATTTTATCAGCGTTCGCAGCGATATAATAGCCACCGGAAGCTGCTAAATTACCCATAGACACAATTACGGGTTTTACCTTTTTGGTCAGTTCAATCTCCCGCCAAATGAGTTCGCTAGCCAAGGCACTTCCTCCAGGAGAATTGATACGCAATACAATGGCCTTAATTTTCTTGTCTTCTCTAGCTTTTTGAAAAGATTCATTTATAGTGATATGACCCACAACACCTGCTTTTCCTTCGCCATAAATAATATCGCCTTCAGCATAAATTACTGCTATTTTGTTGTCGCTAGATTTTGCTTTAAATTTTGATGCAACATATCTGGCATAGTCTTCGATGGTCACAACCTCTAAATCTTTATCGTTTGCAATACCTACTGCGTTTTTTAAACCGACAACGTACTCATCATGATAGGCAATTTTATCAATTAAATTTGAGGTCATCGCTAATTTTGGAGTCCTTGCTAATAAACTATCTGCAATAATATCCAATCTTTCAACAGCAATAGTTCTGCTCTGGCCTACTTCTTTCTTTATTTCTGTCCAAAGCCCGTTTAAATAAGCTGCAATTTGCTCGCGGTTATTATCACTCATTTCATTTTCTAGAAATGGTTCTACCGCACTTTTGTATTTACCATGACGAATCACTTCCATTTTAACACCCGATTTTTCCTGAAAATCTTTAAAATACAAACGCTCTGTATATAGTCCTTTAAACTCCATCATCCCAACCGGATTGATAAAAATAGTATCTGCAACCGAATTTAAATAGTAATCTTTTTGTGTGTAAATATCGCCGTAAGACACGATAAACTTTCCAGACTCCTTAAAGTGCAATAAAGCATCACGCAACGCTTTGGTCTGTGATATTCCAGCACTTATAAAATTATTATCGATAGAAATGCCTTTTATTTTATCATCAGTTTCAGCATATTTAATCGCATCAATTAAATTGAACAGTCCGTTTTTATTGTCTTCATTTAAAAAAGGATACTCTTTAAACACCGTTTTTCCTGCATAATCGTTTATTGGAAAATCTAATTTTAATTCTAAAACCGAATTCGATTTCACATGAACAACATCATCTGAACCTCCTCCAAGTGCAGAACCTACAACACCTACAACAAACAGCAACAAAATGCAAATACCCAAAAACACAAAAATTCCCGTTACTGTGGATAATACTCTCTTTATAAAATTCATTAGTATTTAATATTTATTTATTAGTACCGAAAATGAAATATTGTTACATAAACTAGACTTATAAATTTAGGCAAATTTTCATTTCACTCTATTTTGCAAATCTAAAAAACTTAACCTAAAGAATTTATAACTTTGCGTTTTCATTTTTGACACATTTATAAAGTGATACATATTCACAAAAAGACATTACAAGACTTAGAATTCCAAACCGTTTTACAACAGGTAAGCGAACTTTGTATGACCCCATTGGGACATGCAGCGGCTTTAAAGATTCTGCCTTACAAAAGCGAAGCAGAACTCCGGCATGCCCTAAAACTAACGAATGAATATGTATCGTCTTTTTATAATGACAACCGAATCCCCAACCATGGATTTGATACAATTACTAAAGAATTACAGCTTTTAAATATTGAAAATACCTATCTGGAAGTTCACGGTCTAAAGAAAATAGTGGCGATGTCTATAACGGTAAATAGCATTGTTGTTTTTTTAAAGAAATTCGAGGAATATTATCCCGATTTAAATGCATTTGCATCTCATATTGAAGTGACCAAGGTGTTGATTGAAAAGGTTGATGCTATTGTGGACCGTTTTGGAGATATTAAGGACAACGCTTCCAACACGCTTTATGATTTACGACAGGCCATCAACAAAATAAGAGGAAAAATAAACCAGAGTTTTTCTTCTGCCTTAAACACCTACCACAATTTAGAATATTTGGATGATATTCGGGAGTCGGTGGTAGATAACAAAAGGGTTTTGGCAGTAAAATCCATGTACCGACGAAAAGTAAAAGGTGCTATAATGGGTGGTAGTAAAACTGGCAGTATTGTTTATATCGAGCCAGAAACTACGCTGCAATATTCACGAGAACTAAACAATTTAGAGTACGAGGAAAAAGAAGAAGTCATTCGGATTTTAAAGGAAGTGACCGATTTTATGCGTCCGTTTTTACCATTACTCAAAGATTATCAAGCGTTTTTAATAGATTTTGATGTGATTTCCGCGAAAGCGAAATACGCAAAATCCATGAATGGAATCTTACCAGAAATATCGGAAGACAAAAGTATGTACCTGCGAGATGCTTATCATCCATTGCTCTACTTAAATAATTTAGAACATAAAGTAAAAACATTTCCGCAGACCTTAGCACTTAAAAAAGACAGTAGAATTATTGTGATTTCAGGCCCGAATGCTGGCGGAAAAAGTATCACTTTAAAAACCGTTGGATTACTGCAAGTAATGCTACAAAGTGGCATGCTTATCCCAGTACATGAACGTAGTACGGTTTGTTTATTCGATAGAATTTTAAGTGATATTGGCGACAACCAATCTATTGAAAACCATTTAAGTACGTACAGTTACCGTTTGAAACAAATGAATTATTTTCTTCGGAAATGTAACAAAAACACCCTCTTTTTAATAGACGAATTTGGAACAGGAAGTGATCCTGAATTGGGGGGTGCTCTGGCCGAAACATTTCTGGAAGAGTTTTACCATCGGGAAGCATATGGTATTATTACAACACATTATTCAAACTTAAAAATATTGGCAACAGAGCTGCCCGATATGATAAACGCCAATATGCTGTTTGATGAACGTTCTTTAGAACCGTTATTTAAACTTGTTATCGGTCAAGCCGGAAGTAGTTTTACGTTTGAAGTGGCGCAAAAAAACGGGATTCCGTATAGCTTGATCAATCGTGCAAAAAAGAAGATTGAACGCAGTAAAGTGCGTTTTGATGCCACCATTGCTAAACTGCAAAAAGAACGTTCCAGACTTGAAAAAACGGGACAATCGTTAAAGCAAAATGAAAAGAAGAAAAGTGAAGAAGCCGATAAACTTGAAGAGATAAATGAAAAAATCCAGAAGAAGCTAGAAAGCTATCAAGAATTATATGATAGCAACCAACGCCTAATTTATCTGGGGCAAAAAGTAAACGATATTGCTGAAAAATACTTTGATAATAAACAGAAGAAAGCTTTAATGGACGAACTTTTTAAATTGGTTCAAATTGAAAACTCTAAACGTAAAAAGGTTACTGCAAAACAGAAAAAGGCAATAAAAGCCAAAGAAAATCAAGTAAAACAAGAAGCCGAAAAGAAAGTGAAAGTTATCCGAAAAAAGAAAAAAGCAGCCAAACAAAAAGCGATTGAAACACCAAAACCCAAAGCTATTTTAAGAGTTGGAGACCGAGTACGTATGGAAGATGGTCGCGCTGTTGGAAGTATAGACAAAATTGAAAAAAATAAGGCAGTCGTTAATTATGGTATGTTTACCACCAATGTCGCTTTAGATTTGTTGGAACTTGTGGAAGCGGTTAAGAAGTAGGCCGTTTGCGGCATTCAATTGGCAGTCGCAGTATCAGTATCAGTCGCAGAATTCTGAAATCAAAAATCGTTACTCGTTATTCGTAAATCAATAAACAGCCAGCACCAAGTTGTTGAATCACAACTTAAGGCACCGACTGCATTAACTATTCTAAAAAAACTATAAAATTCTATTTTCGCCTTACTGAAACTTTTGTACAAACCAAAGCTATTTTCTTAGAGCAATACACTTCGTATTTTTCATCACTTTCAATATAACCTTCGGTAAATTCCCCAAGGTATTTCCATGTTAAATCCCATAGCTCAAACTGAACCTTAACATTGTGCGCCCCACTTGGTGGTCTAGCTGTAACTGGTGGGTCATTTTTCTTAACCTTGTTCCAATTTGTATAGGCTATGGTTTCAGAGCCTTTCTTTTTATATCTAAAACGGAACCGTGCATCCTGACCAAAGTTATTATCCACAATGGCGTTGGCGTGAGATACTGTTTTTGTACTACAATCTTCGGTTTTATAATCGGTTGTATAACCCATTTTCGCAAAGGTATTGTCCTTTAAATATCTTACGGTATAAGCAATTGGCACCCCTGGATTATCTCTGCTATATACTGCATTTTCGCCCGTTATGATATGTTTTAAGGATTCGAAACCAGTTGCATTAACAGCTTCGGAAGCTACTTCGGCATTTCCGCCAATGGTTACCACGGTAATACTGGATTTCTTAAGTACTTCATCATATTCAGAATTAACGGTTCCAGAACCACTTGCTGCTCCGGTGGCATATTCTAATACCAAATCTAAATCGATAGATTTTCTCATGTCTGTAGTTTCCATTCTAAACATGATAATTCTTCCATAAGACACAGAATTCACATAAGCTGGTGGCGTTCCAGAATTTATTTTAGCTTCTACTTCATCATAAGTTACATCAGTTCCAAATACACTAGCTGGGGTTTTTGGTGTATCCATAGTTACCGTATAAAATACTTGCTTATAAACCATAGCAGCCACTCTTTTTGTTGTACTAGATTCATATTCTAATTGCGAAGCTACTGAGCCATTTGCCCATTCTATATTCAAACCTACATCTAAACTTAGTTGCTTTGAGGAATATGAAGTTTGAGCTTGATACGTAGAGTTCGAAGCATTTACATAGCCTTCTTGATAGGCATTGGCATTCCACCATTCTAACGCATTATCGATACTTGATTGTATGTTTGAATTTCTGGGATTTTCTACTACAATAGTGCCTTGATCGCCCATGCCTGGTAAATCCAGTCTTAAAGTTACCGGCGCCCTATCTAAAGTAATAGGATCTGGCATACCGTCAAGCATGCCTTGATTTCCAACGACTAGTGCCCCGGGCCATAGAATACCATTAGTTGGTCTTAATATGGCAACATCGTTAAAATTCGACTCTAAAGTGTAAAACTTGGTTTCGCATGATTGATAATAGCCTTTAACAGGATTGGTTGTAGATGGCGTTGTTTTATCTAACGTGCGTTCTGACGGTGCGCCACCAGTATCTTTTACATTTAAAAGTTTATTGGCATCGTAACTTAGGTTGGAAATTAAATCTGAAATCTCTGCAGCTTCAGGATTTACTTTTGGTCCCGAGTCTCCAACTTCATCTGTACTACATCCTATAGATGTAAATAACGTCAGCAAAAAAATTGCTTTAAAAAATGTTCTGTTTGTTAATAGCTTAGTTTTCATAAATTTCTATGTTTTTAATGATTCAACACTCCAAATCTATATACAGATGGCGCTAAAATCTAATTTTATATGTGGACAAAGCGTGGACACCATCTCTAAAAAAAAGCTTCTTTAGTTGCTGGACAAGTAAAACCAAAAATGTTGATTTTGGGTTGCAATAAATTGATTTTCAATTAATTAAATCAAATTTAAGATTCAGAAATTAATTCAAAAGCATGGACAAGCTATGGACAAAGGCTTTTCCACTCAAATTGCCTTATGTAATATGAACTGATATAATATTTAACTTAGCAGAAGCCAATCAACAAGAAAATGAAAAAAGCACTACTTTTAATAGTTTTAAGTTTTATTACTGAAACGGGGTTTTCTCAAAACACGAAACTGATTGATAGTTTAAAAACGGAACTAAAATCAAGTAAAAAAGAGGACTCTGTAAAAGTGATGATTCTTACACGACTTCATGAAAAACTTATGTTTTCTAAACCAGAGGAAGCAAAACAATATGCACTCCAAGAATTAGAGATTTCAAAAAAGATTGATTACACCAAAGGTATTGCGGTTGGAAATATGCACATTGCCGACTATTTTTCAAATAGAAACGAAAATGATTCTGCATTATATTATTACAAAATAGCTAAAGACTATTTTAACCAAGCTAGAAGCACTCGAGGGATTATATTTGTTAACCATACCCTATCTACAATAGAAAGCACCAATGGTAATCTGGATACGGCTATTGAAATTTCTAAAGAAAATATAGAACTCATCAAAAACCATGAAAAAGAAGGAGAGGCCAAAACTAAATTTATAGGTGCTCAATATAACGCATTGGCAAATATTTATATTGAAAAGGGTAATTATAAAACTGCCCTAATATATGCTTTTAAAGCTTTAAAATGTTTTGAAGAAATTAATCATGAATCTAGAAAAGCTGATGTTTTAAAGCAAATTGGAGATATAGAAAGTGGCTTAAAAAATCATGAATCTTCTATTGAATACTTCAAACAAGCACTTGAAATTTACGAACGCTTTGAGGAGACTTTTTATGCTGCATATACGCACAACTCCTTAGGTATTTCCTATCAAAATTTAAACGATTACAAAACTGCTGAAACTTATTTTGAATTAGCGGTTAAAAACGCCAAAACTGTTGAAGATAAATTAGGGATATCTAATGCGTTGCATAATCTTGGCGATATTAAACGGCTTCAAAATAAATATTCCGAAGCAAAAAAATTATTGTTTGAAGCCAAAACTATTGTAGAAGAAGAAAACCTCAAATTGGGTAAAGTAAACGTACTTCATAGTCTTTCAAAAATTGATTTTCATTTCAAAAATTATTCGGGAGCATTAAAAAAAAATCAGGAAGCGATAGAGATTTCGAAATCTTTGGGTGCCATTTCGCATCTAGCAGATTTGTACAAATACCGTTCTAAACTATTTGAAGGCTTAAATAAAAACAATGATGCATTAGAGTTTTTAAAACTGTATCAAACCATAAACGATAGCTTATTTACTACTAAAAAATCGCAACAAATTGAGGAGTTAAAAGCTATTTATGAATCTGAACAAAAGGAATCAAAAATTGCTTTCCAAAAACAGGAAATCGAGGCTTTAAGCGTGCAAGCCAAAAATGACAAACTCACAAAAACATTGTATGGTACTGGTATGATTGGGTTCCTAATAATTGCAGGTTTAATCTATTTTAGTTTTAATCAACGTATGAAAAAAAACAAAATAGAACGTGAAAAACAAGAAACTATTTTAAAACAGGAAATTGAATTCAAGAAAAAAGAATTGGCAACCCAGACGTTACATTTGGTCCAAAAGAATACGTTTATTCAAGAATTAAAAGAGAATTTAGAGCGAATTAAAAAATCCCCAGAATTATTCAAAGTAGAATTCAGGCGTTTGGTAATGCTCCTTAAAAAGGAAAGTGCCGAAGACAAAGATTGGGAAGTGTTCAAATCTTATTTTTCTGAAGTTCATAATAACTTCGACCATAAATTGAAGGCAGTTTATGAAGATATCAATGAAAAAGAAATGCGTTTAGCGTCCTATTTACGGATGAACCTTTCTACCAAAGAAATAGCATCATTGCTTAATGTATTGCCAGAGAGTGTTCTAAAAAGCAAATATCGTCTGAAAAAGAAACTGGGTTTAGACAAGGACATTGACCTGAACCAATTTTTAAGCAATCTGTAAATAATATAAAATTAACCGTCGATTTCATTTTATTGAAAACCACTTTATATATAGACAAAACATAGACAATCATAGAAAAATGGTCGATATAAAATTCATTTTCATTTTTAACCATGAAGTCAAACATTTTATTAAAAACTTAATTATCAGTTATTTATGTATCATTTAGTGGTTTTAGATTTCATTTAAGTTATAAAGCAATACGTTTTTCAATATTAAATAGTGCATTGATTTGCATTATTTTTAGTTTACCTTAGGTACTCATTCAATTCACGAAATGAATAAATTATTACTTCTTTTTCTTGTTTTAAGCTTAGGCTCTAACGCTGCGCACTGTCAACAAATCAAAAAAATTGACAGTCTGGAACACTTATTAAATTTAATACAAACGCCGAAAAAAAAGATTGAACTCTACAAAAGACTATTCAATGAAGTTAACTATAAATTGCCAAAAGAAGCAAAACGGTATTTAGATAGTTTTACTAGCATAGCAAACACATGTGATGAAGAAAAATACATTGGTCAAATAGCGCGATACACAGGGAACTATTACAAGGCTGTATCTAATTATGAAGAGGCTGCAAAGTATTATTCAAAAGCGATAGCACATTACAACAAAATTGGCAACAAAAAACAGACGCATCGAAACCTTAGATACTTAAGTCATGTACAACGGCGTCTGGGCAGGTATGAAGATGCGATGCAATCTGCGATGCGTTCTTTAAAGGAAAAAGAATTAATTGGTATGGATAGTCTAGATCTAGCAGTAGATTATATTACGGTTGGAAACATTCATGGAGAACTTAAAAATTATAAACTATCCAATACATACTTTAAAAAAGCCATAGCTGTTTATACCTTAAAAAATAAAAAATCGCAATTGGCAAATGCCTACATGAATGCAGGAATTAATTTTAACCGATTAAAAGAACATGATTCTGCACTAACATATTACTATAAATCCAAGTATATCTACAAGGATCTAAAAAGAGAGGAGAAACTGCCGCTTCTATATATAAACATTGGAGTAGCACATTCAAGGACTAAAAATAGTGACTCCGCAGAATACTACTACAAAAAAGCTTTGGCTTTAAGTGAAAAATTTAACTTGATAGCAAATATCTCATTATCTTCCAACAACCTAGGTTATCTAGAACGAAAAAAAGGAAATCATAAAAAAGCCATAGCTTATTTTACACGTGCTTTAAAAATAGCTGAAAAAAGCAAAATGCAGAGACGCATTGCACTAAGTTCTAAAAACATATCCAGTTCTTATGCTGCATTAAATAATTACCCAAAGGCTTATGAATTCATGAGACTTTATTCTAAAATAAACGATTCTCTTTATCCGACTGAAAGTTTGGAAAGAATCAACAAATTAGAAGTGCAATATCAAACCGAAAAGAAAGAAACCGAACTACTGATAAAAAACAATGAGATTAAATCTTTAAACCAAAAGATAGAGATAGGTAATTTAACAAAAATAGCGTTTGCAATTGGAATGTTTTCATGTATTGCTATTGCAGCTTTGCTATACTTCGGATTTAAACAACGTATCAAGAAGAATAAAATTGAACGTGAAAAACAGCAGACTATTTTAAAACAGGAAATAGAATTCAAGAAAAAAGAGTTAGCATCGCAAACTTTACATTTGGTTCAAAAGAATACGTTTATTCAAGAATTAAAAGTGAACCTAGAAAAAATTAAAAAGTCTCCAGAATTATTTAAAGTAGAATTCAGACGTTTGGTAATGCTCCTGAAAAAAGAAAGTGCAGAAGATAAAGATTGGGAAGTGTTCAAATCTTATTTTTCTGAAGTTCACAACAACTTCGACCATAAGCTGAAGGCAGTTTATGAAGATATCAACGAGAAAGAAATGCGTTTAGCATCCTATTTGCGGATGAACCTTTCTACCAAAGAAATAGCATCATTGCTTAACGTATTGCCAGAAAGTGTTTTAAAAAGCAAATATCGCTTGAAAAAGAAACTAGGTTTAGACAAGGACATCGACCTCAACCAATTTTTAAGTGATTTGTAAAGTGGTATCTTTGCAGTATGACTTTTGGAGTACCTGCAAATAAAAAATTAATACTTTTTGATGGGGTCTGTAACCTCTGTAACAACTCTGTGCAATATGTTATAAAACATGATAAAAACAACCTGTTTTTATTTACAGCATTGCAAAGTGAGGTTGGGCAAAAAATTATTGAGCATTACAATATAGACACTTCAAAAACAGATTCCATCCTGTTGTACACGCCCGAAAAAGGTATTGAACAAAAAAGTACCGCAGCTTTAGAAGTAGCTTCAAAACTGGGGTTTCCCAGAAACTTGATGCGTATTTTTTTTATCATCCCGCCTTTTATTCGCAATTGGGTTTACAATTTTATTGCGAAGAATCGTTATAAATGGTATGGCAAAAAAGAGGCTTGTATGATTCCTACACCTGACTTAAAAAGTAAGTTTTTGGAGTAATTATCTTTTTTAAAATGTTTAGCAAATGATATTAAATCTCAAAATGCTTTCATAAAACTCAATCGGTTGATTACATTTGAGACATAATTTATGAATACAAAAGAAATGAAAAAATAGATGCTTTTCAATTCCATCGATTTTGCAATATTTTTGCCAATAGTTTTCTCCATGTATTGGTTGATAAAGAATTATAAACTTCAGAATTTATTAATAATTCTAGCTAGTTATATATTTTACGGCTGGTGGGATTGGAGGTTTTTATCCTTGATAATTTTTAGCACCTTAGTTGACTATTTCGTTGGACTAAAAATTTCAAAAGAAAAGAATGAAGTCAATCGAAAATTTTTTCTTTGGGGAAGTATTCTAGTAAACCTCGGATTTCTTGGTTTTTTTAAATATTACAATTTCTTTATCGATAATTTCACAACCGCATTTTCCTTTTTTGGAAGCAACATAAGCCCTACGTCGTTAAACATTATTCTTCCCGTTGGAATTAGTTTTTACACCTTTCAAACGTTAAGCTACACGATAGATGTTTACAAAAACAAAATAAAACCTACGGAAGATTTTTTTGCCTTTGCAGCATTCGTCAGCTTTTTTCCGCAATTAGTGGCTGGGCCTATTGAAAGGGCCAGCAATCTTTTACCGCAATTTTACAAAAAGAGATCCTTTAAGTATGATAAAGCTGTTGATGGTATGCGGCAAATTCTATGGGGATTGTTTAAAAAAATTGTTATTGCCGATAATTGTGCCCAACTAGCTAACGAGATATTCCAAAACCACTCAGATTTAAATGGGAGCACATTGGTGTTAGGCGCACTATTTTTTACATTTCAAATTTATGGGGATTTTTCTGGATATTCTGATATCGCAATAGGAACTGCGCGCTTATTCGGTTTCAATTTAATGCAAAATTTTGCATTTCCTTATTTCTCTAGAGACATTGGGGAATTTTGGCGAAGGTGGCATATTTCGCTTTCGTCCTGGTTTAGAGACTATGTGTATATTCCACTTGGAGGAAGCAGGGGCGGCACTTGGGTCACTATTAGAAATATATTCATAATTTTTCTTGTGAGTGCTTTTTGGCATGGTGCAAATTGGACATTTTTGGCTTGGGGCTTTTTAAATGCATGTTATTTTTTACCATTAATGTTAACACAAAATAATCGAAAAAATTTAAATACTGTAGCACAAGGAAACATATTTCCTACAATCGTAGAATTATTTCAAATGGGACTGACATTTTGTTTGACTGCTTTTGCTTGGATATTTTTTAGATCTGAAAATATAACAGAAGCATTAAAGTACACCGGTAAGATATTTTCAAAATCACTTTTTGAGTTTCCTGATCATTTTGGTGGCATTTCTGCTTTAACAACCTTAATTATTATTTGCTGTTTTATGCTTGTTGAATGGTTTGGGCGAGAACAAAAATACGCTATTGAAAAATTAGGTGGTACATGGAAACCTATATTTAGATATGCCACATACTATGCCATTGTTTTTGTAATTCTATGGTTTGGTGGAGAAGAACAAAAATTTATTTATTTTCAATTTTAGGAGTCGTATGAAAAAATTTATTTTGAAAACAACTCTACTGCTGCTACCTTTCCTCATTGGTTTTCTTGTCCTAGAAATCATTTTAAGACAAATTCCAAACGATTATAAATTCAAAGCTTCTTATTTAGACCAAAATGCGAGTAAGATAGAATGTTTAATTCTGGGAAGTTCCCATAGTTTTTTTGGTGCAAACCCTGCTTATTTTTCAAAAAACACGTTCAACGCAAGTCATGTTTCACAATCAATAGATTACGATTATGAAATATTGAAAACATACAGTCATAAGTTTAAAAAATTGAACACAATATACCTCCCAATGTCATCTTTTACACTTTATGAAAAGCTTAAGAATATTGATGAATATTGGAGATGCAAAATGTATTACAGGTCTTATGGCATAAAAAAAGATTTCACTACCAAAGATTATTTTGAAAGTACAGGGGATTTAAAAATAAATATTACTAAAGCAACCGACTATGTATTTAAAAAGAAAGATAATAGAATATCCTCTAAATTAGGTTGGGCAAAAACATACAAATCTGAAAACGCTAAAGATTTAATTGAGACTGGGAAAATTGCGGCTCAAAGACACTATTATGATATAGGCTCTCAGACATCTAAATTAGAGTTTATTGACAATAAAACAATTTTAAAAGACATCATTAAGTGGAGCAAGTTAAAAGACATAAACGTTGTTTTGTTTACACCTCCCGCTTATAAAAGCTATAGAGAAAACATGAACAAGGAGCAATTAGAAATGACAGTAAGAGCAGCCAACAACATTGCTAATACATTTGATAATTGCATGTATATCAATTTTATGGCAGACACTTCTTTTACCGCTAAAGATTTTTATGATGCCGATCATTTATCAGAAATAGGCGCAAAAAAACTGTCCGGAAAATTAAATGCAATACATAATCCCTAAACAAACATCAATCCCAAATTTGTAATGATAGTGATAATGTTAAAAATTAAGCTAAAACACATTCACACAAAACCTCACCTACCCAAAAATTTCTATAAAAAATCATATCTTTGCGCTAGATTTTTAGCAGCATGATTTACAGATTTAGAGTTATTTTAGACAACGATACAGAAGAAGATATCTTCCGAGATTTAGAAATTCGTGAAACAGATACTTTAGAAGATTTACACAATATTGTTACCCAGTCTTTTGGATTTGATGGTGCAGAAATGGCATCTTTCTACATAAGTAATGATACTTGGGATCAAGGTGAAGAAATATCTTTATTCGATTTAAGCGAAGACAATTCTGCCCGCTTAATGAACGAAACCGCAATTAACGATGTGGTGCATGAAATGCAAACAAAATTAATTTATGTTTATGATTTTATGAGCATGTGGCTATTTTATGTGGAGCTTGCAGAAATTGTTGATGAAACCGAAGGACACGATTATCCCAACTTGATGTTCGTTCAAGGACAAGTTCCAGACGAAGCTCCCGAACGCCTATTTGAAGCCGACGCAGACGGTGACTTTAACGAGTTTGAAGACGATCTTGATGTTGAAGATTACGACAGTTTAGACTTTGATGAAAACTGGAATTAAACCACTTTAAGGTTTCATTTTTAAAGGATTTACGCTTTCGTAATTATTCTTCAAAAATTCTAAAGCACGCTTTAATATCTCGCCCATAGATTTACATTTTTTAAATTTTTTATCTAGCGCATAATCATATATTTTCATCTTTAATTCATCTATGTTTTCGGGCTTAGAAATGGTATCATCAACCATGCAATCCAAAAGTTCCCCAATACGATCGTTAAAACTTTTCAAGCGTTTTACTAAAATTGAACGTTCTTCTATTTTATACTGATCTATGGATAATTTATGAAAACTAGTAGAAACCAATTCTACCATTTTTAAATTTTCCTTAAAAAATTGTGGACGGTAGATATTAAATTTCCCTTCGTAAGATTGTTGGTCAAAATCTATAGCACGTATTTTATACACCACATGGTCAAAATCATGGGTGGGCACAATCACGTAATTATAAGATCTCATATCTCCCAAAAGCCGAATCATACAGCGTTCGTTAAACTTTACAAACTCTTTGGCTATTTGAGCTTTTTCTGCCTTGGTACAATTTGGCAACATATCTTTAATAAAAACATCACCGGGCACTCCTGCAATATGCTCTTCAATAAGCGTTGTATTACTCACCAAAAAATTCAAATTATAAGGCGACAACATATGCTCCAATTCTAATCCATAAATACGGGACGCATCGGCAGTTTTCACATAAAAGTAGGTGTAATTATCATTCAGGATATTCCTTATCTTTATTCTGAAAGGTTTAGAATTTCCGAATGTGCAGTAGTCTATGGCATCTACATTCAGAAAAGAAAAAATACTTTCGGTACCATCAGAATGTAAAATGGCATATACTTTTTTAAGTGCCAAATCTATTTCCTGTCTATCAAATTCGCTATAGTAAACCCTTATCCAAAGCGTATCGTTGTCATCTTTATCATAGACTTCTATTGCGCCTTGAAAACGCAATAAATCGTCATAATAAATAGGAATCTCTATATTTCTGTTATATTCAGAAAGATAAGCGTCCAACTTATCTGAAATTGGGTACGATGGTTTTTTCTTCGAAATTTTTAAATCTTGCATACTTCAAATTTAAGGTTTTCTTAGGATTAATGTAACAAAATTACCGCACCTTCGTCTTAACATTATAACTAATCACTAAACTGAACTTATTTCGGTATAAAATTATTGCGTTTGGAACCTATTCTAACAATTAACAATCTTACCAAAAAATTTGGCCATTTAACCGCCGTAAAAGACTTAACATTCACAATACATAAAGGTAATATATATGGTATTTTAGGGCCTAACGGTAGCGGAAAATCCACAACTCTGGGCATTGTATTAAATGTTGTAAACAAAACTGCTGGGGATTTTAAGTGGTTTGACGGCAATACAACTACCCACGATGCGCTAAAAAAAGTAGGTGCTATTATTGAGAGACCTAATTTTTACCCTTATATGACGGCTGCCCAAAACCTAAAATTGGTGTGCAAAATAAAAGGTGTTGCTTATAGTAAAATTGATGAAAAACTAGAAATAGTTGGACTTCACGACCGAAAGGACAGTAAATTCAGAACTTTTTCTTTAGGCATGAAACAGCGTTTGGCCATTGCTTCTGCACTATTGAACGATCCAGAAATTTTAATTTTAGACGAACCTACAAATGGTTTAGACCCCCAAGGCATTCATCAAATTAGGGAGATCATAAAAGATATTGCCAACAAGGGCACCACTATTTTATTGGCTTCGCATTTATTGGATGAAGTCGAAAAAGTGTGTTCGCATGTGGTGGTGTTAAGAAAAGGTGTGAAATTGTATTCTGGTCGTGTTGACGAAATGATTTCGAGTCACGGTTTCTTCGAATTAAAATGTAACAATCAGGAAAAATTGATTGCTGCATTAAATGACAATCCTGTTTTTGGAAAAATTAAAACTGAAGGCGATTTAGTGACCGCTTTTTTAAATGAACCTTTAGCTTCGGAAGATTTTAACAAACAGCTTTTTGAAAAGGGGATTATTTTAACGCATTTGGTACAGCGTAAGGAAAGTCTTGAAGAACAATTTTTGCAACTAACCGACAACCAATAACCCACTATCCATGCTACGTCTTTTAAATTTAGAATTACAAAAGTTATTGCTTAATAAAACAAGCAAAGTACTCATATTTATATCGTTTGTATTACCACTTTGTATCATACTACTTTCCTCTTTTAAAATACCCTTTTTTGGTTATTTTACCATAGAATTGGGGGAATGGGGTGTTTTTAACTTCCCGCTGATTTGGCACTTGGTAACTTATTTTGCTGCACATTTTAAATTGTTTTTTGCCATTGTAGTTGTAAGCATGATTGGAAATGAATACAGCAATAAAACCATAAAGCAAAACCTAATTGATGGATTGAGCAAAAAAGAGTTCATCCTTTCAAAATTTTATACCATTGTATTTTTCTCGTTCGTATCTACCATAATCATTTTCATATTAAGCTTATGTATTGGCCTATACTATTCAAGCTATAATGAATTTGGAATTATCTTTAGAGAAACAGAATTTTTATTTGCTTACTTTATAAAGCTCATTGGTTTTTTTAGTTTATGTCTTTTATTGGGAATGTTGGTAAAAAGGTCTGCTTTTGCTCTAGCATTTTTATTTATTTTATTCCTTTTAGAGTGGATATTGTATGGTATTCTATGGAAAATCAGTACAGAAGAAATAGCGACAAAGATTCAAAATTTCTTTCCGTTAAAATCAATTTACAAATTAATTGATGTGCCGTTTTTAAGAATAGCAGCTTCAAAAGCCCCTGATAACAAAGAGTTTATACACGATTACGCAGTACATTGGTATGAAATAACAATCGTTCTAGCTTGGACTGTCCTATTCATCTTTTTATCCTATCGATTATTAAAAAAGCGAGATTTGTGATATCTTTGATAGCATTGCTAATTAAAGATGAAAAAGATTGCAGTATTCGTATTTCTATGGGGAATTACCCTTAGTGTATCTGCCCAAAAACAAGCCGCTAATTGGTATTTTGGGGAGCATGCGGGTCTGAAATTTGATTTAGACACTAATAGCATTACAACCCCTCTTGACGGACAACTTAGTACCAGAGAAGGTTGTGCAAGCATATCGGACGAAAATGGCAATTTATTATTCTATACCGATGGGCTAACTATTTGGAACAAAAACCATAATGTTATGTCCAATGGTTTTGGGTTATTTGGAGATTCCTCAAGTACACAATCTGCCATAATTGTTCCCAAACCCGAAAACCCTGATGTTTTTTATGTTTTTACGGTTGATAATTTTCTAGATGATATAAACGAAGGTTTAAACTATTCTGAGGTAAATATGAGCCTTGATAGCGGATTGGGAGCCGTTACTGTTAAAAATGTGAATCTTTTAAACATAAGCTCAGAAAAGATAACCGCAGTAATAAAGGATTGTTTAGATGGCTCTATCTGGGTGTTAACCTTTGCCTCTAAAGATGGCCTAACTGATGTTTACGACACGTATCATGCTTTTGAAGTATCAAACACGGGAATCAATACCACAGCGATAAAAACCACTTTCGGTTCGGGAATATTAGATGCCCGTGGCTATTTAAAACTATCGCCAGATGGAACTAAAGTAGCTTCTGCCCATGTAACCGATGGCTTATTTGTTTATGATTTTGATGCTTCCACAGGGAAACTTTCAAATGAAATAAACCTAAGCATAAATAGAGCGAATAATGCAGCATTTCCATATGGCGTAGAATTTTCTCCTGATAGTAATTTGCTTTATGTGAATTCATCAAATAATTTTTCTGACCGTGATGATTGGGAAAACCACAACAATCCGTCCAATCATTTTGCGGCTCTTACGCAATTTGATTTTAGAGAGGCTTTACTACAACAGTCAGAAATAACAATAGATGAACGTGAATCCTACAGAGGAGCATTACAATTGGGTCCTAATGGAAAAATCTATAGAGCGACGAGTTCCAGCTATAATAACGGATTATCTGGTTTGGGTGTCATTGAAGACCCTAACGAAATTGGCCCATCATGTAATTATAGACATAATGCCGTTAACCTTTCTCCTGCGCTTTCTTCTCAAGGGCTACCACCATTTATAGTATCTTTTTTCAACACTCAAATAGATATTATTAAAAATGGTAAAAGCACTATTAATCTTGACGTCTGCGATCAGGGCTCTTACACTTTAGAATCTGTAAACCTCCCCGGAGCTACTTATATTTGGACTTTAGATGGTAATCCATTATCTCATACCAATTTTGATTTAGAAGTAACAAAAGCAGGACATTATAAAGTATATATTGACCCTAATAATGGAGATTGCGCCATTGAAGGTCAAGCATTTGTAAATTTTAATCCCAACCCAGAAGCATTCGATCATTTAATGTTTCAATGTGATGAAGATGGCATAGTTGACGGCCTCACAGCGTTCAATCTGAAAGAAGCCGAAAATGTATTGACCGGAGGAGAAACAACCTCGACTGCCAAATTTTATCTAGACCCTGCAAGAACTAATGAAATAACAGATCCTGAGAATTTTTCGAATACTACAAATCAACAAACTATATATGTTGAAGTTATCAATGTTATTACATCTTGTACCAGTAATTCTGAGTTAATTTTAGATGTTAGCGGAACAGATTCTTTTGACACAGAAATTGCCGTTTGTGACGAAGACGGATCAGATGACGGTGTGCATGTTTTTAACTTAACAGACGCAAATAGTGCTATAGTAAACGGATTACCACCTGGATTGGACATTTCGTTTTTTAAAACTTATGATGATGCCTTGCTGGAGCAAAATGACTTAGGAGACACTTACACGAATACAACCCCAATGTCGCAAATTATTTATGCCAGGGTAGAAAATGAAAATAATTGTTATGGGATTAGCGAAGTTACGCTTACAGTACATCCCCTAGCTGATATTGAAGCTCTTAGCTCAGAATATTACTGCACAAATTTCTTTCCAAAACCAATTGCTATCAATGCGGGTTTAAATAGTACCAATATTTCTGATTATACCTATAGCTGGTCAACTGGTGATAACGGATATCAAATACAGGTAAATGCAGTTGGCAGCTATACCGTTACGGTTACTGATAACGTTACGGGTTGCTCCAATGTTGGAACAATTACCGTTGCGCCTTCCAGTATTGCTACCATAACATCCTTTAAAGTGGACGATGCAACTCAAAATAATAGTATCGTGGTTTTTGTTGAAGGCGACGGCACATACCAATACCAGCTCATTGATAATAATAAAACCATTGTCGCCCCGTTTCAAGACAGCAACTTTTTTGAAAATGTAAAACCCGGTTTTTATGAGGTAGCTGTTAGAGATATTAAAAATGATTGTGGTACAATAAAAGATAATGTTGCGGTTATAGGTTTTCCAAAATTTTTCACACCAAATAATGACGGCTATAACGATACTTGGCAAGTTTATGGGATATCAAAAGAATTTCAACCCGAAACTAAAATATCTATATATAATAGACATGGCAAGCTCATTAAAGAATTAAGTCCGCTTTCTGAGGGTTGGGACGGACTTTTTGATGGACAAAGACTCCCTTCTGATGATTATTGGTTTGTTGTAAAATTACAGGACGGAAGGATTTACAAAAATCACTTTACTTTAAAATATTAACTCTTTGAATTCAAATTTAAAATTTATACTTCTAGTAAATTTCGGTTTGCTTTTTAATTTTATCTCTGCTCAAGAGCCAACAGATTGTATTGATGCAGTAATTGCCTGCGGGAATTCCCAAATTAACCTTGATGTTAATGGCGCAGGAACCCAAGAATTATTTGGAAGCAATGCATGTTTTGGACAAGAAAACAATAGTGTTTGGCTAAAAGTAACAACCGTTACAACAGGAACGCTTGGATTTACATTAAAACCAGAAAGTACTGATATTAATGAGGATTACGACTTTTTTGTATTCGGCCCTAATGTATCTTGTAGTGCCATTGGTCAAGCAATAAGGTGTTCTACAACAAACCCTTCAAACGCAAATTTAACGAGTAATTTTACGGGTATGAATGCGGTTTCTACAGATACTTCTGAAGGCCCTGGAGCAGATGGAAACAGTTTTGTAAGATGGATTGATGCACAGGCAGGTGAAACCTATTTTATAGTCATAGACAGACCTGTCGGCCAAAGTGCTTTTTCTTTGGAATGGACTGGAACAGCAACATTTTCTTCTCCTCCCTCTAATGAAGCTACAACTTCAGGAGTTCCTTTAAATATGGAAGATTGTGATGTAACCGCTCCTTTTGATGATGGGTTAACAACATTTAACCTAGATACAAACACCAATGCTATTAGAGGCTCACAAAAAGATGTTTCCATTACATATCATGCCAGTGAGAGTGATGCAAATATAGGCATCGATGCGCTCACGAGCCCTTTTACAAATACGTCTAACCCACAGACTATCCATACGCGAATAACCAATACTATTACCGGTTGTTTCGAATTATCTAAATTTACCCTTACTGTAAATATTGGACCTCCTTTTACAGAACCCTTAGACTATATCCTTTGTGATAATTTTGACGATGGCGATAACACAAACGGTAGAACTGTTTTTACCTTATCCAGTAAAAATGCTGAAATTTTAAGCGGACAGAGTTTATCAGACTTCAATATTACCTATCATAGTACAGTTACAGGAGCGGAATTTAATACGCCAGGAACACAATTACCAGATTCATATTACAATAACACACCTTTTTCAGAGGAAATTTTTGTGAGAATTGAAGATGCTTCAAACGTAGATTGTAAAAGTGTAACCTCGTTGAAACTAACAGTAAATCCGGTGCCCAACAGAACAGATCATACTATGTTGCAATGCGATGAAGATGGGGTTTTAGATGGCATTACGCTGTTTAACCTAACGGAAGCAAATGATGCTTTAACTTCTGGACTAACTGGATTTTCAACAAAGTTCTATACAGATTCCGGAAGACCACTAGAAATAATGCACCCAGAAAATTTTCCCAATACGAGTAATCCTCAAACTATTTATGTTGAAATAATTAATGATAATACATCTTGTAAAAACAATGCTGAATTAACCCTAAGTGTTAGTGTTACAGATGCGTTCGACACCGCACTAGTTACTTGTGATGATGATGGCACAGAAGACGGTTTGCATATCTTCAATTTAGCAGATGCAAATTCAGCTATTACAACTGGCCTTCCCGCGGGATTAGATATGAGCTACTATAAAACTTATGAAGATGCATTATTGGAACAAAATGCCTTAAATGCTTCCTATACCAACGAAATTCCTTATGCTCAAATTATCTACGCAAGAGTAGAAAACGATAATAATTGTTATGGTATCAGCGAAATTACGCTTACCGTTAACGAGTTACCGGATATAGAGGTAGAAGAACTGACCTATTATTGTACCAACTTCTTTCCAGATACTGTTCCTATCAATGCAGGTTTAAACACTACCAATCTTGCAGATTATTCGTTTAATTGGGATAACGGAGCGCAAACTTATACCATCCAAATTAATAGTGAAGGGAATTATAAAGTTACTGTCACCAATAAGAATACAGGATGCATAAAAGATAGAACCATAACTGTAGCCCCCTCTAATACTGCAACTTTTGAAGCGATACATATTATTGATGCATCACAAAACAATATGATAACGGTTAACGTTTCTGGAGAAGGAACATATCAGTATAGTTTGCTCAATCCAAACAATTCAATATATAAAGATTATCAAGATAGTCATGTGTTTGAAAATGTGAAACCCGGTATTTACACAGTAGCTGTAAAGGATATAAAAAATAATTGTGGTACTAAATTTGATAGTGTTTCCGTAATTGGGTTTCCCAAATTTTTCACACCAAATAATGATGGTAAAAATGATACTTGGCAAGTTGATGGTATTTCAGGTATGTTTCAACCCAACACCAAAATTTTAATTTATAATAGATATGGTAAACTAATGAAAGAATTAAATCCTCTTGGCGATGGATGGGATGGCATGCTCAACGGGCAAATATTACCCCCTGATGACTATTGGTTCTCAGTAAAATTGCAAGATGGCAGGGTTATCAAAAACCATTTCACCCTTAAACAATAGACTAAAAAACCTAAATAAATGTATTTTATCCGATATTTTTGCATTTCATCTAAAATATATTTACATTCGACCCCGAAATGCATCATTAAAATAGTGTTATTTTACCCAAATATATAAAATTGAAAAAGCCCCTACATTTTTACATTTTTATTGCAACCCTCGTATGTTGCTTTAATACTGCGCTATCACAACAAATATCCGTTAACGGAAATGTTACCATTCGAGAACTAATAGAAGATAATTTGGTAGATGGCTGCGTTGAAGTCTCTAATATTACCTCTGCCATAAACGGTAACGCAACCGGTTTTAGAAGTTATGCCGAGTTTAGCCGTGGAAGTTCCAACTTTCCTTTTGAAAATGGTATTATGCTTTCTACTGGTGCTGCAGAGTCTGGCGGAAATAACCTTACTACTACACCACTAAGTGAAGGTGCTACAACTTGGGGCACAGATCCAGATCTGGAAACCGCACTTGGTATCACGAATACATCTAACGCTACGTCTATTGAATTTGACTTTATTTCAATTTCAAGTCAGGTACAGTTCAATTATTTGCTGGCATCAGAAGAATACTCAGGTATCAACCCATGTAATGTATCAGACGGATTTGCTTTTCTTATTAGAGAAGTAGGAAGTGCTGGCCCTTATCAAAATATAGCTGTGGTGCCAGGTACTGCAACTCCAGTTAATACCAATACGGTTCATGATGAAATTGTTGGCGTATGTGCGGCACAAAATGAACAATACTTTGATGGTTATAATATTGGAGACACTAATTATAATGGTAGAACCGAAGTGTTTACAGCTTCGGCAACCATAACGCCTTATGTACAATACCATATAAAATTGGTTATTGCAGATGGATTTGACCAAAGTTTAGATTCTGCCGTTTTTATTGAAGGTGATAGCTTTAAAATTCTTGATTTAGGTGAAGATATAGACACTTGTGCACAATCGGTACCTCTTAACGCTGATATTGGAAACCCTACATCAACTTATGAATGGTTTTTTAATGGCAATACAGATCCCATTCCCGGGCAAACAGACCCTATATTGGATGTAACTCAAAGCGGAACTTATAGAGTTGTGATAACAAATCGACTGAATAGTTCTGATTGTTTAGAGGAAGACGAAATTGTAGTTCACATTCAAAACGAGATAACTTTTAACCCTTTAAGCGATTATATTTTATGTGATGATTTAAGTGGCGACGAAACAGAAACCTTCGATTTATCAACAAAAGATGCCGAATTAGCAGGTGTTATTACATTTACAAATTATAATTTTTCTTATCACTTGTCTGACTCGGATGCAAGAAACGACATAGGCGCTATTACTACTCCCATTCAAAATACATCACCAACGCAACCTATTTTTATTCGAATTGATGATATGGATTCGGGATGTATTGCCTATTCTACATTTAATCTAGTGGTAAGCCCTATTCCAAATATAATAGACCCTACAAATTTACCTGTTTGTGATAGTGATAACGACCCAAGTGACGGTTTCACAACTATTAATTTAAGGGAAAAAGACGATGAGATCACAAACAGTCAATCAGGTTTAGTAGTATCATACCATTACAATAGTTTAGACACCACTACCGGTAATAACCCAATACCCGATCCTGAAAACTATGTAAATACAAACACCCCAACAGAAACTATTTATGTAAGAGTTGTAAACTCTGCTACAGGATGTTATAATAACTCAAGCCTTACCATAGATATTACAAATGGGCCTGTCGTCAATAGAGAACCTATTCCTTTAGACGGTTGTGATACAGACCATGATGGTATCGATAATTTTGATTTAACCCAAGCCATTTCCGATATTTTAGCAGGATTAACTGGAACCACAACTACATTCCATGAAACCACAGCAGATGCGGAAGAAGGTATTAATGCCATAGCTGATGAAACAAACTATCAAAACATCACACCAGATGTTCAGACCGTTTTTGTAAGAGTTGAAGATAATGTTACAGGATGTGCATCCATAGTGCCTTTACAAATTCATACTAATCTATTGCTAACAGGTACAGATTTAGGTGATTTTGCCTTATGTGACGACCCAAGCAACGATGGTACGATAAACTTTAACCTGTTTATTATAGAATCCTTTATAGCTAATGATTTACCTAACATTACCGTTACGTTTTACGAAACGCAAGCCGATTTTGACACCAATAATCCACTAGATAAACATGTGCTTTACACCGCTTCCAACCCAACTACGTTATTGGTTAGTATTGAAAATGGTTCTTGTAACGAAGTAGATGAAATAAAATTGATAGTGAATCCTGTTTTAGTATTTAACCCTATAACTCCTGTTGAATATTGTGACGACGACGACGATGGTATAGTGAGCATAGATTTAACTTCATTCGATGATTTAATTACAGGTGGAAACACAGATTTTAGTGTATTTTATTTTGGCTCTCAAACTGATGCCGAAACCAATTTTAATCCACACCCCCCGTTTTATACCAACTCACAACCGCAGGAAACTATTTATGCAAGGGTAGAAAATGAAGATACTGGTTGTTTTACGGTAAACCCCTTTGACATTTCCGTTGTTCCAGCTCCTACGATAACAAATCCTGATCCTTGGTTAATTTGTGATACAGATCAAGATGGCATGACCATTTTGAATTTAGAAGATAAAATCCCCGATATAGTAACGGGAACTACTGGTTTGAACATAGATTTTTTTACAACGGATACGGATGCAAATAATGACACCAATCCTGTAATAGATCCTACTATTTTTGAAACCGGGACACAAACTATTTATGTGAGAATTGAAAGTGCAACTTCTGGCTGTTACGCTATAGCAACTCTAGAAATTTTTGTTAATACTTTACCTGTAATTACCGATATTGATAATTTTCAAATATGTGAAGATGATAATGATCAAATGACAGACTTTTTATTTTCTGATTGGGATGCACAAATTTTAAATGGACAAACAGGAAAAGAAGTATTTTACTTTGAAGATGCAGCACTAACAATTCCTATAGATAAGAATACACTATACACAAATACATCAAGCCCACAAACTATTCATGTAAGGGTAGAAAATTTAACCGATCCAGATTGTAGCGCAACAGCTTCCTTTTTTATAGAAGTAGGTGCCAATCCTGTTTACAATGCTCCCGGGTCTTTCTTAATCTGTGATGATGCCTCAAATGATGGTATCGGAGTTTTTGATTTTTCTAAAAAAAGAGATGAAATGTCCCTAGGCTCAACTACCAATTTAAACATTGTTTTTTTTGCTACTGAACAGAATGCCATAGATAACATATATCCACTATCCTTACAATACACAAATACGCTTAATCCGGAACAGATATATGTTAGAATAGAAAACCAAGACTCTTCATGTGTTTCATTTGAAGATTTTGGAATAAACGTGGTAGCCTCTCCCAATCTTTCTGATGCCGAAGTACTTTCACTCTGTGATGATGATTATGACGGTATGACAGAATTTAATCTAGATGATGCTGATTATGAAAATTTTGACAGGTTCCAAACAGATATCACCATCAACTATTTTGAAAACATGGCAGATGTTGATGATGACGTTTTAGCCATACCAAATCCAAACACCTATATATCTAGTTCAAAAACAGTATATATAAAAGTTACCAATAACCAAACTACATGTTATACCGTTATTCCGCTAGAACTTGAGGTAATGCCTATACCTGTGGTGATTTTTAATGGCACTTTCCCTATTTGTGATAATGACACCAACACATTTGATTTATCTACAATAGATGATATGTTAGTTGATGATGCAAGCACAGTTTCTATAAATTATTATAATAGTGCTGTTAATGCCCAAAATAACACAGGTGCTTTAAGCAATATTTATACATACACTTCAACAAGTCATGTTATACATACACGTATAGAGAATATTACTAGCGGCTGTATTGCATTGAGTAATTTCACCTTACAAATTAATCCAAACCCAATTGCCAACACCCCACAAAATTTAATTGAGTGTGATGATGACTTGGACGGTTTTTTAATTTTTGACTTAACTGAAGCAAATAGTGATATTTTAGGAGTTCAAACAGCGGGTGATTATGCCATTTCCTATTACAGCACATTGGCCAACGCCGAAACAAAAACAGATCAATTAAACTCAATGCATGAATCTGTAGATGGGGAAATAATATTTTTCCGAATAGAAAACAATGCTACAGGATGTTTCAGTACGAATCAATTTACAACTTTTGTCAACCCCTTACCAATTGTTCCTATTGAAGATTCAGTAACACTCTGTTTAGATAATTTACCACTTATTATTGATGCTAGTACCGGCAATCCAAACGATACGTATTTATGGTCAACAACGGTAAATCCAAGTGCTGATAATTCAACTTCTCCTGTAATCGTAATCAATAACGCATCACAAATTGGAGAATATAACATTACAATAACAACCCAACATGCCAATGCCAATAATTGTAGTAATGATAAAACCATAACAGTAATTCAGTCTGAACAGGCTACAGACATCATAACTACAACCACCGATTTTGCAGACCCAAACAGAATTACAGTTAATGTAAGTGGTATTGGTAATTATGTTTATAGTTTAGATGGTGGAGAACCGCAAACTTCAAACATTTTTGAAAACGTATCTATTGGCCCTCATACCGTTACAATTGAAGATTTGAATGGTTGTGAACCCGTTACAACTGAAGTTTTTGTAATAGACATTCCAAAATTTGTAACCCCAAATGGAGATAATAGTTTTGATACCTGGCATATTGTTGGCATAGAACAATTACCTGGCACTTTAATCTATATCTATAACAGACACGGTAAACTGTTAAAAATGCTACCGCATAACTCGCCTGGTTGGGACGGAACATTTAATGGACAAAATATGCCTTCAGATGATTATTGGTTTTCGGCAGATATTATACAAAACGGAGAATCATTCAACATTAGAGGTCATTTTGCATTAAAACGTTAAGCTCTTAAACTTTTTGTGTTTTTTTTTTAAATAATTGGCATAAGGTTAATATTTTAGTTTTTTAAAACAGGAAATTAAACCATAAGCGTTTATTTGAGTCAAAAAAGTTTAAACCTAGTACTTTAGTGAGCAACTAATGTATTAATGCGCCCATATATTACATGTTCAATAGCAGCCCATTAAATAAAACACTCTTAGTAATACTTGTGCTTTTAAGCTATAAGGGCTTTTCACAATTAAGTAAAAAACACTTTATTCCGCCATTAACTTACGCAGAATTTGGAAACGCTAATCCAGAGGATCAATACATCTATTTGTCAACACCCAATAATGGAAATGTTCCCTATACCATTATTCCAGTTGGGCAGCCAGCAGCAAACTACATTACAGGAACTGTTTCAAATGCTGCTCCTGTCGAAATAAGTATTGGTACTGGAGATGGACAGCTATTCATCCCCTCTCCTCAAACAAGTGTTGTAACAGCCAATAGAGGTTATATTATTGAAGCAGATGCACCTATCTATGTATCTGTAAGAATGAATGCTGGTGGTGGTTCTCAAGCTGGTGCTCTAGTTAGTAAAGGAGCTTCTGCATTGGGAACAATTTTTAGGGTTGGTTCTTATACCAATGAAAACCCTCAAAGCAATTACTTGAATTTTGTTTCGGTAATGGCTACAGAAGATAATACTTTGATAGATTTCAGCAATTTACCTGTTGGGTTACTGATAAAAAATTATACAGGGCCCACGCCATTCAATGTGACTTTAAACGAAGGAGAAAGTTATACAATTGCTACAAATAGTGATGACAATATAATTAATAGAGATGGTTTGATTGGATGCCTTGTAACATCCGATAAACCGATAGTAGTTAATTGTGGGTCTGCAAATGGTAGTTTTGACAATGGCAATGGAAGGGATTATGGTATAGACCAAATAGCTGGTTTATCAAAAGTTGGGAATGAGTATATTTTTGTAAAAGGAGGTGGTAATAATGCTTGGGAAAATGTTTTAATAGTGGCGCATTTTGATAATACTACTGTAAGCATTAATGGTAATGTACCAGTTGCAACAATAAATGCCGGAGACTATTATTTAATTGAAGGTAATCTGTTTAACGGCGCTGGAAACATGTATGTTGAAACTTCAAAAAAAGTTTTTGCTTACCAAGGTGTTGGGTCTAATTCTGAAGCAAATCAAGGTATGTTTTTTGTACCACCTTTAAGTTGTGAAACAAGAGGAAATATTAATAATATTGCTAATATCGATGATATTGGCAACACACAATATTTAGGTGGTTTATCCATAGTTACCAAAGTTGGAGCTACGGTAACGGTAAACAATCAGCCCCTTAATAACTTTTCCACCATTGGCCCCAGTAATGTAGATGGTAAAGCAGACTATATTACTTATAAAATTACAGGATTAAACGGAAACGTTTCTGTACAAGGTAATGACGAGCTATATGTAGCCTATTTTAATGTAAATGGCGCCGCAACATCAGGTAGTTTTTATTCTGGCTTTCCATCAAACCCTGAAATAAATTTTGATGCGCAATTTGCAACCTTAGGAAACTGTATCCCTAACATCACATTAGAAGCTGCCAATACTCAAAATTTTGATAGTTTTGAATGGCAGTTTGACGATGGGTCGGGTTCTGGTTTTCAGGATTTAATGCTTACCACGAATTCAATTACGCCAACACTTCCCGGTAAATACAGATTAATAGGTATCATAACCTGTACTTTAGAGAGACTTGAATCTGCTGAAGTCCCGGTAAGTATCTGTCCTGATGATAGGGATAATGATGGTATTATTGATAATTTAGATATAGACAACGATAACGATGGTATTCTTAATTGTACAGAATCCAGAGGAGATGTCGTTATGGATGTATCAAACATAAATGCCCCCCAATTGGTTTTTCAAGATGCAACAATAAACAATACGATTACTTCAAGCAACTATACACAATCTAACAGTTCTGGGGGAACAAATACATTTACCGGAGATAATTTAGGAAGTATTTCTAGTACTATTCCGCCAACAGCAAATGGAGAGAACACCTTTGAGTTATCCTTTACCGAACCCGTTAATGTGAAATTTTCAGAAGACCTATCAATTACCGCTACCGGTTTAGATGATGAGTTTTTTATTGTTAGAATTCTTCCAGCCAATAAAAACATTACTTTGGTTGATCCTGATGATAGATTGCTAGTCGATTCTAATTTTGATGGTATTTTCGAAACTGGAGTGACACAAATTTCTGGCTCAGAAATACATTTTAGAATCAATGCTTCCGCAACAGGAAATACACCATATCAGTTTTTCGCAAACCAAGTTGACGGATTTACCTTTTATCATAAATCTGTAGATGTTGCTGCAACGTCAGTAATTAATGCCCTTATTTCGCTAACTTGTTTTAAAAAAGACAACGATTTTGATGGCATTAAAGATGAATTCGATTTAGATAGTGATAATGATGGTATTCCAGACTTGATAGAAAATCAAGGTACATTAATTCCTTTATCTGGAAACGATGTGGATACAAACGGACTTGATGATGCTTATGATGCTTCACTCCCACCAATAGATACTGATGGTGATACCGTGCCAGATGTTTACGATTTAGATAGTGATAACGATGGTATTACCGATTTAATTGAAACGGGCATATTAAGCACCTTATCTGACACCGACTTAAATGGCATTGTAGAAAACAACTTGGGCACAAATGGATGGGCAGATGAAGCTGAAACTGCTCCAGATAGTCATTTAATGGGCTACACGTTGAATGATTTTGATACTGATGGTGTATTCAGTTATATAGATGAAGATAGTGATGGCGACAGGTGTAGCGATGTGATTGAAGCTGGATTTTCTGATGGAAATGGAGATAATTATCTAGGTGATGGAAATGTAATAGTTGATGTCACTCCAGACTTTAGTACGGGACAAGGTTTGGTCACAAATGCATCAGACGGATACACTATACCAAATGCTGATTATTTAGACGCTGCACCTCTTTCAATTACAACACAACCAATAGATACTGAAGTTTGCGAATTATCAAATGCCATAATTTCGGTGGTTTCCCCAGAAGCTGAAACGTATCAATGGGAACTAAGTACAGACGGTATAAACTGGACAGTAATTACAGACGATGCTACTTATTCTGGGGCATTAACCAATGCATTAATAATTAGCAATGTACCTCTTACCTTCAATAACAATCAATATAGAGTTTACTTAAATAGAAACGGAAATACATGTGGTTTTTATTCCGATGAAATAGACTTAACTGTTGCTATTTTACCCATTGCGAATACTGCGCCTGTAATGCGTTTATGCGATGATGACAATAATGGCACAATGCCATTTGATTTGACATTACAAAACAATGCCATCAATTCGCAAGCAGGAATGACGATTACTTATCATCCAACACAAACGGATGCAGATGATCGTCTAAATGCCATTACAAGTCCGTTTGAAAGCGGAAATGCCACCATTTTTGCAAGAGTAGAAAATGATGCAAATACAACATGTTTCGCAACTTCAAGTTTTAATTTAGAGGTTTATGATACTGCTTTTCCAACAGATACAGCAACCATGACGAGGCTGCAAGACTGTGATAATACTTCCGTAGGAACGGATATTGATGGTTTTATAACTTTCAATTTAATAACTAAAGAAACTGAGATTTTAAATGGACAATCTAACTCAGATTTCACGTTAACCTATTTTACCGATGCTGGATATTCTAGTCAAATACCAGATCCAACAGCTTTTAATAATTCAACTTCTGGATTACAAACAATCTATGTAAGAGTAACAAATAATCTATTTACAGATTGTTACACAGATACGTCTTTTGAAATTGAAGTTTTTCAGTTGCCACAAGCAAATAATCCTGATACCTATGCCCAATGTGATGATGCTTCCAATGACGGACAAGCATTTTTCAACCTTACTTTAGACAACATAAAAGAAGAAATCAACATAAACCATGCTACCGAAAATCTCTCATTTTCATATTATGAAACCCAACCAGAAGCTGAAACCGCAATAAATGCCATTACAACTCCAGAGATGTACCAAGATGCTTTAGGTTTTGTTGCAGAAACTATTTGGATTCGTGTTGAGAACCCTAACGCATGTTTTAGAGTTGTCCCAATTACTTTAGAAGTCAACCCCAGTAGTGCTGCATTGGCAACTTACATGCCATCACAAAAATACCAATGTGATGATGGTACAGACTTTCGAGATGGCGTTGCTACATTTGACATGACAGACGTTAGAAACGAAATTTCCAATACTGTATTTCCAACGTTTTATGTTACCGTTCATTTTTATGAAAGTCAATTAGATGCGGAATTGGAGACCAATGAAATACTGGATATCGCAAACCACGAAAACACAAATTCTCCAAATACCCAAAATATCTGGGTAAGAGTTAAGAGTATTTTAGGTAACGACTGTTTAGGACTTCAGGAGTTTCAGAATTTATTAAATGTTGAAGCATTGCCAGTTGCAAATCCTGTAACGATGCAAAGAGCATGTAATTTTGATGTAACTGATGCTGTTTTAAGTTACCCATTTGATACTTCACAACTAGAAACAAATATTTTAAGCGGTCAAAACCCAGCAGATGTTACTATTACCTATTTTGATGCTAGTGGAGCTGCTTTGCTATATGCTGATGGTACACCAGTTACTAGTCCAATACAATCTGTTTTTTCTTCAGAAAACCAAACTATCACAATAAGAGTAACCAACAATAATACGCAAGATCCTGATGGCCCTTGTTATGATGAAACAACATTAGCTTTTGTTATAGACGAACAGCCAATTGCAAATCCTGTGCCTCGACAAATAGTTTGTGATGGAGCGCTTGGAGATATAGATGACGATGGTTTTTATGAATTTGACACCTCTACTTTTACGAGTACTATTTTAGGAACTCAAAGTGGCATGTCAATTTTTTACAATTATATTGATGAAGATGGCAACGCAATAATAGACAGTCCTAATTTACCTTCTGCTTTAACTTCAACAAATCAAGTTATTTCAGTAGAAGTTATAAACCCTGAAAATCCTTCTTGTTTTGCAACCACAAATATAGAATTAGTTGTTAATCCGTTGCCAGAATTCACAGTAGAAACTCCAAGACTTGTTTGTTCCTCAAATCCAACATTCAGTATTACTTTAGAACCATTTGAAGATAATACTACTGAAGTATTTGATTACGAATGGCTTTGGACAAGCTTAGACAACTCGACAACAAACCAACTTGTTTCAAACCAAAGAACCATTGATGTTTCCATTCCCGGGACTTACACTATTACACTTACAAAAACTGATGGGTCAAGTTGTTCAAGATTTAGAGAGATTTTCGTAGATGCTTCAGAAATTGCTACAATTACAGATGAAGACGTTACTATAATAGACCTATCAGAAAATAATTCCGTAACCATAGACCCAACTAATCTTGGTATGGGAGATTATGATTATGCTTTAACGGAAAGGGATTCCAATTTTATGACTTATCAAGATGAACCATTTTTTGACAGAGTAAAACCTGGCTTTTACACCATTTACGTTAGAGACGAAATTTGTGGTGTGTCTTCTTTAGATATTTCAGTTATAGGGTACATACGGTTTTTTACGCCAAATGGCGATGGTTTTAATGATGTTTGGCAAATAAAGGGAGTTGATGAAAACACGCAAGCAAATACCACCATTCATATCTACGACCGATATGGAAAACTGATGAAACAAATATTGACCTCATCAGATGGCTGGGATGGTACTTTCAATGGACAACAAATGCCAACGAACGATTATTGGTTTAAAGTTTTTCTTGAAGATGGCAGAACATTTATGGGACATTTTACTTTAAAACGATAGCACATATTTTTGTAATTTTGTAAGATGCAATTTAAAATTGAATCTGAATTCAAACCTACTGGAGATCAACCGCAAGCCATTAATCAACTTTCGGAAGGTCTTTCCTCTGGAGAAAAACACCATACCTTACTGGGTGTAACTGGTTCTGGAAAGACGTTTACGATCGCTAATGTGATTGAAGAAGTACAACGTCCTACCCTAGTTCTGGCCCACAATAAAACATTGGCAGCACAATTATATTCTGAATTTAAACAGTTTTTCCCAAATAATGCCGTTGAGTATTTTGTATCCTATTACGATTATTACCAACCGGAAGCTTACATTCCCGTTTCTGGTGTTTACATAGAAAAGGATTTATCTATAAACGAGGAAATAGAAAAAATGCGACTAAGTGCAACATCCTCATTACTTTCTGGCCGTAGAGATGTATTGGTAGTCGCTTCTGTGTCTTGTATTTATGGTATTGGAAATCCCGTGGAGTTTCAAAAAAACGTCATTTCTTTAAAACGAGATCAGGTCATTTCCCGAACACAATTACTGCATCTTTTAGTTCAAAGCTTGTATTCTAGAACCGAGGCAGATTTTAGACATGGTAATTTCAGGATAAAAGGAGATACCGTTGATATTTTTCCGAGTTATGCAGATGATGCGTTTAGAATTCACTTTTTTGGAGATGAAATCGAAGACATGGAATCGTTTAACATCCAAACGAATCAAGTTATTGAAAAATATGACCAGCTCACTATTTATCCAGCAAACATGTTTGTAACCTCTCCAGATGTACTTCAAGGTGCTATTAAAGAAATTCAAGATGATTTAGTAAAACAACATGATTATTTTAAGGAAATAGGCAAACACTTAGAAGCAAAACGACTTAAGGAACGTACGGAATTCGATTTGGAAATGATACGTGAATTAGGCTATTGTTCTGGTATTGAAAACTATTCCCGCTATTTAGACAGAAGGCTTCCTGGTACACGACCATTCTGTTTATTGGATTATTTTCCAGATGATTATTTAATGGTAGTGGACGAAAGCCATGTTACAATTTCACAAGTCCACGCTATGTATGGCGGTGACCGAAGCAGGAAAGAAAATTTGGTGGACTATGGCTTTAGGCTTCCAGCAGCGATGGATAACAGACCCTTAAAATTCGAAGAATTCGAAGCCATCCAAAATCAAGTCATTTATGTGAGTGCTACTCCTGCCGATTACGAATTACAAAAAACAGGTGGTGTTTATGTGGAGCAAGTCATTCGCCCTACGGGATTACTAGATCCTATTATTGAAGTGCGTCCTAGTTTAAATCAAATTGATGATTTAATTGAAGAAATTCAACAACGTATTGAAAAAGACGAACGTACTTTGGTAACAACGCTTACCAAAAGAATGGCAGAAGAACTGACAAAGTATCTTGACAGAATTCAAATTCGCTGTCGTTATATCCATAGTGATGTTGATACTTTGGAGCGTGTAGAAATCATGCAAGACCTAAGAAAAGGCTTGTTTGATGTCTTGGTTGGTGTTAATTTATTGCGTGAAGGCCTGGATTTACCTGAGGTTTCTTTGGTAGCCATTTTAGATGCAGATAAAGAAGGCTTTCTACGTTCTGCCCGATCGTTGACCCAAACTGTTGGAAGAGCCGCAAGACACTTAAATGGAAAAGCTATTATGTATGCCGATAAGATTACAAAAAGCATGCAAAAAACAATTGATGAAACGAACTATCGACGTGAAAAACAAATAGCTTACAATACTGAAAACAACATTACGCCAACGGCACTTAACAAGAGTTTGGATAATGTACTTTCCAAAAATTCAGTAAGTACATATAGTTATGAATTAGAAGCTGCAAGGGCTGCAGAACCTGAGAGTGAATATTTATCTAAACCAGAACTGGAAAAGAAAATTCGAGAAAAGCGCAAACTCATGGAAGAGGCTGCAAAAGCATTGGACTTTATTATTGCGGCACAATTAAGAGACGACATAAAATCTTATCAAAATAAATTAGAAAAGCTAAAAGTTTAGAACTTTTAGCTTTTCAAAAAAAATATAGCCGAATTATAAAATTTTTGTAAAATTTAACTAGCTACTCTGAACTAATTATATTGTGTTTTAAAAATATCTATTAAAACATCAGGAGGTACAATTTTATTTGGAAAACTTTCCATAAGATATAAAACCTTCGAAATCGATTCGTGGCTTAACCCCATACGTAATCCAAAATTATAGAGCTTTATTACACCAGATGAATTTTTGCTTTTTCCGTGCTCTTGTTCAATATTCATTAATAAAACAAGTCTATGAAACTGAACAATACGCTCACTATGGGATTTTAAATGCGTATAGTGAACTGGATGATTAATTAAATAATCAAAATCTTCACGAGAAATATCCAATTGTTTGGCAACACCTAACAAAAAGTTATATTCAATGTCTTTAATATTCTTTTCATACTGCGCAAAGGCAATCATTTCAGATAAAAGACTTAATTTTTCTACTCTATTAATCATTTCCTTAGGGTTCTTTTTATTATAGTATAAATTTACACAGAAAGGGTTTTTAATAATCGTAGATATAATGTCTCTTATCGAAAAAGTGACTGTTACTTATCGGCTATTTCATCTACTTTATCAAGAAAGATTTTTTTTAATCTAAAAAAAAAGCATGTTGTCATTTCGTCGATACTCCGTTTTATCTAAAACAACCAATATTAATGTATTGATTTTCAGTTATTTACACTATACCATTTGATGCAAAAACTCATTTAAAGCAAGAATATTTAAGGTATATTTACAAAAATTATAAAAAACGCTAGAAATGCATCTATCACTTTACAAAATCGATGAAATGCATTGGTAAATAAAGACGAAACGAAAACATATGACTAATAATGATGTTTTAAAAAAATTAAGAGTTGCGCTAAAATTACGTGACGACGATATTGTTAAAATTTTAGCCTTAGTAGATTTTAGAATTTCTAAAAGCGAATTAGGTGCTTTTTTTAGACGAGAAGACCATCCTAAGTACATGGAATGTGGCGATCAAATTCTTAGAAATTTCTTGAATGGTTTGGTAATTCACTTAAGAGGCCCAATGCCACCAAAACAGAAATCTACTCCAAAAGGGGAAAATAAAACACAAAAAAAGAGCAACACTTAACTTGTTGCTCTTTATAAATTTATAGTATTGAATATTCTATTTGGCTAAAACCGCTTGGACTTTATCCGCAGCTTCTTGAAACTCAGTAGCACTCATAACGTCTAATCCTGAATTATCAATTAACTCCTTTGCTATATCAGCATTAGTGCCTTGTAAACGCACAATAATTGGCACATTTATAGTTCCCATATTTTTATAGGCGTCAATTACACCTTGCGCAACACGGTCGCAACGTACAATACCTCCAAAAATATTAATCAATATCGCCTTTACGGCAGGGTCTTTTAAAATGATTTTAAATGCTGCTTCTACTCTAGCAGCATCTGCAGTACCTCCAACATCTAAAAAGTTTGCTGGCTCCCCGCCTGCTTGTTTTATCAAATCCATAGTTGCCATGGCCAAACCTGCTCCGTTTACCATACAGCCAACGTTTCCGTCAAGGTCAACATAGTTTAAACCAAGTTCTCCAGCTTCAACCTCAATAGCGCTTTCTTCACGTACATCACGTAAATCAACATAATTTTTATGTCTGAATAATGCATTATCGTCAATAGTCACTTTTGCATCAACTGCCATTATTTTATTATCGCTGGTTTTTAAAACAGGATTGATTTCAAATAAAGAAGAATCAGATTTTACATATGCAGTATATAAAGCAGAAACAAATTTTGTCATTTCCTTAAAAGCAAGACCAGACAATCCTAAGTTAAAAGCGATACGTCTCGCTTGAAATGGCATTAAACCAACAGCAGGATCGATTTCTTCAGTAAAAATTAAATCTGGTGTTTCTTCTGCAACAGTTTCAATATCCATCCCACCTTCGGTAGAATACATAATCATATTTCTTCCGGTGCCTCTGTTTAATAAAACCGACATGTAAAATTCATCTGTTTCACTTTCACCTGGATAATACACATCTTCGGTAACCAAAACTTGATGCACCCTTTTCCCTTCTGCTGAAGTTTGAGGTGTGATCAAATTCATTCCTATAATCTGTCCAGCTATTTCTTCTACTTCTTTTAAATTCTTAGCAAGCTTAACGCCACCACCTTTTCCACGTCCTCCGGCATGAATCTGGGCTTTAATAACATGCCAACTCGTGCCCGTTTCTGAAGTTAATTGTTTAGCGGCCGCTACTGCTTCGTTAGCGTTTTGTGCGACTATACCGCGCTGAATGCGCACACCAAAACTTCTTAATATTTCTTTGCCTTGATATTCATGTAAATTCATAGTTTGCTGTATCTGTTTTAAGAAAAACAAATGTAAATAATCACTATTAATTAAGCTAATATTTAACGCAGTATTGACTAGATTTTGTTAGAACTTAATTTTTGTTAAATAATTAACACTATGTTTAATTTGTTTAAATTTGAGTTATTTGTTTGTTTTTCTAAGTAAAAAAATATCTTTGTCCGAAATTATTAGAAAGCTGATGGAAAACGCACAATTATTAAAAATTGCCCAAGAATTTGGAAGTCCTGTATATGTTTATGATGCAGAGAAAATTGAATCTCAATATCACAGATTAACCAATGCTTTTAAATCTGTAAAAAACTTAAAGCTAAATTATGCTGTCAAAGCATTATCGAATATATCTATATTAAAACTATTTAAGCAATTGGGTTCTGGCATTGATACCGTTTCAATTCAAGAAGTAAAATTAGGTTTAGCCGCTGGTTTTTCACCTGAACAAATCATATATACTCCTAATGGTGTTGCGCTTGATGAAATTGAAAGAGCTGCCAAACTTGGTGTTAAAATAAACATCGATAATTTATCGATATTGGAACAGTTTGGAACGAAACATCCAAATACACCTGTTTGCATTAGAATAAATCCTCATGTTATGGCTGGTGGAAATGCGAACATTTCTGTAGGACATATAGATTCTAAATTTGGAATTTCAATTCATCAGATACCACATTTGTTGCGTATTGTAGAAAACACAAAAATGAATATTAACGGGATTCACATGCATACAGGAAGTGACATTTTAGATATTGATGTGTTTTTATATGCAAGTGAAATTTTATTCGACACGGCTAAACAATTTAATAATCTAGAATTTATAGATTTTGGCTCTGGATTTAAAGTGCCCTATAAAGTTGGAGATATTGAAACCAATATTGAAGAATTGGGTAAAAAATTGTCTGCAAAATTTAATGCATTTTGTAAGGAATATGGAAAGGATTTAACGTTAGCTTTTGAACCTGGTAAGTTTTTAGTGAGTGAATCTGGTCATTTTTTAACTAAAGTGAATGCTGTAAAACAAACAACTTCTACAGTTTTTGCTCAGGTAGATTCTGGTTTTAATCACCTGATACGCCCAATGTTTTATGGCTCTCATCACGATATTGACAATATTTCCAATCCAGACGGACGGGAACGTTTCTATTCCGTAGTAGGCTATATTTGTGAAACTGACACTTTTGGAAACAACAGACGTATCAATGAAATTAACGAAGGCGATATTTTAAGATTTAAAAATGCTGGTGCCTATTGTTTCTCAATGACAAGCAATTATAACTCTAGGTTTAGACCCGCAGAAGTGCTTTGGTACAAAAACAAAGCGCATTTAATTAGAAAGCGCGAAACCTTTGATGATATTATCCACAATCAAATTGAAGTAGATTTTTCGATTAAAAAAGAAAAAACTACTACTGCATAAAACTAAAAAAAGCGTTTCAAAATTGAAACGCTTTTTTATACTTATTATTTTAAAATACTACTTCTCTTATTTTTTAACAAACTTTCTAGAGGCAATACCTCTATCGGTTGTTATTGTGGCAATATAAATTCCAGAAGTTAATGCTGCTACATTTAATACTGTTGCATTTGTCTTTTTATTTAAGACCTGCCTTCCTGTAATATCAGAAATGGCAATTGCATTAATTGTAGCACCATTGCCCAAACTTAGTTTCAAAACATCTTTAACAGGGTTTTCAGATATAGTTAACGAAGCTTCTGCCAATTGAGCCTCTTCATTACTTAAAGTACTCTGGGTCAAGACTTCCATTATCGTTATATCGTCATTTAGAAGCGCCGAAGTAATTACTATACGAGAGGTTCTAAATACCAAATTGCCATTACTATCATCATAATAATAGTACGATGTTTGCGCTGCTGTTCCATAAAGATTAAAAGCAGGTACGAACAAATTTAAAGTTTGTACAACTTTAAGTCTTGTTACCGCACCGTTAAAAGAGCTATCACAATCATCACCTGATTCACATGCATTATTAAGCGTTAAAGTACCATGTGCATCTACATTAGCCAGAATTGTACTAGGTGAGTCAATTTCTGGTTTTGAATCATCATTATCAATAATTCCATCGACTGTAATCGCACCGATGTACTGAAATGTACCGTCAACCACATCTGCCGTGCCAATTGGGTCGCTAAAATTCATAGGGAAATTACCCATAAAAGCATTATCAATACCGTAGTTTAAATTTAAGCCTTCAATTAAAAGCCCCGTAAAAAAAACATCCTGCGTTCCACCAACTGGATCTTTTTTTAATAACATTTTATTTTCTGAAGACATATTTGCAACAGACACCGTAACATCTGTTGTTCCAGCATAGACACTCGTTTCATCTGGGTCAATAGGTGCTCTGTTAGAATCTATAGATGTCCCATCTTTATTTAAATCGTTAAATGTCCATACTAAATTAGCACCCGAGGCGCTTTGATCAACGCTTGAAGATGTTACAATTAGAAACTCAGATCCATCTGTACTTTCAAAATTTGGAATAGGCGCTTGGGAATGAATGGATAACGTAATAAGAAATAAAAATAACGGGAGTAGTATTGTTTTCATAATTAATAAATTTAATTAGTAAAAATATGATTCTTATTCAAGAATCAATATTTTACCATATAAAAAACATAATTCATGGTTAAAATGACTTTTATAGCATCATTGGCTTACATATGAAAGTAGTTTTAACTACTTTTTTACTGTTCCATTAAATACACTCACCTTAGAATTAAACGGATTTCCAGAAGCGCGACGCAACATCACAACCTGTCCACAATGCCATAAAGCATCAGCTATTGGGCCGTTAATAATATTCCAAAACGGAAATTTATTGGTATCAAAAGTCGAAAGGTCTTCAGTAGAATTTAAAATATTCGAAGCTTTTTCAAAATTTAAAAGTGTTTGTTTTCTTTTCGCTTCAAAAGTCATATCGGTTTTGTCACTATTTATTTTTTCTTCTGAAATTGAATTTAAAATAAAGTTGGAAAGGTCTAACAAATGATTCATAATATCATCCGAAGTTCTTCCTGACTCATTTGGTTTATAAGCCAAATCTTCTGGTCTTAAACCTTCTGTTGCCCAGAAATATCTAAAACCTAAACCATCCACCATTCTTGATGCAACAGATCCGGCAGTATAGGTTTCCGATGCTTTTGGTATTTCATAATACGGCAATTTTTCTGTGTTCTGAGCCATGATAAATGTTGATAAGAATAACGTAAATACTACAATGGTTTTTTTCATCTATTTATGTTTTTTGGTGTGATAAATACCGATTATGATTATGGATTTATTTGGGCTTTAAAGTCATGACGTAATCATAACTTTCATTTAAAAGTTTTACACTTAGGTTGGTGTCTTCCAGAATATGGTCCGGGATTAATACATAACCTTTCATAACAGCACCATAAGATTTGTATAATGATGATTGAAACTCTTCGATATATTTTTCTTGAACTTCTTTTGGAAAACGAATCCCAATTTCCCCTGCTTTATTTAATAACGAAAACATATAGCCATTTGCAGACGTATAAATCATGGATTTTCCTTTGCGCTCAAATCGTGGACACTTATCCACAAGGGCATCATAAATTTTTAGTTTTTCTTCCCACATAATAAAAAAGTTTTTAATTTTTAATTTTTGGAGGATTTGAAATCGGATTCACACCATACCTATCATATAAATATACTAGCGCAGTCATGGTTGCTGCTCCGAGTTCCAATTCACGTTTGTTTACAGCGTCAAAAGTATCGCTACTCGCATGGTGGTAATCGAAATAACGCTGAGAATCCGGTCTTAAACCTGCCAAAACATTTGTGTCTTTTTTAAGCGGGCCGACATCTGCACCACTTCCACCCTGTTCAAAAAAGTGGATCAAATATGGTTTGAATAAATGTTGCCATCCCAAAACCTGATTAAAATTAGCAGCATTACAATCAAAGGAAAACCCTCTCGGTGTAAAACCACCAGCATCACTTTCTAGGGCAAATATGTGGTTTTCGTTCTTTTGTTTTGCCTCTTCGGCGTACTTCTTCCCTCCTCTTAAACCATTTTCTTCATTCATAAACAACACCACTCTAATGGTGCGTTTTGGTTGTATGTTTAACACTTTTAAAAGTCTGAGAACTTCCATGGACTGTACTACTCCTGCACCGTCATCATGTGCGCCGTCGCCTAAATCCCAAGAATCTAAATGGCCACCTACTATAATATATTGGTTTGGGAATTCACTCCCTCTAATTTCTCCAATCACATTATAGGATTGCACATCTTTAAGTTGTTTGCAATGTTGCCTGAAATAAAACTTTACCCCTTGATCTAGCTTTGTCATGCTACTTAGTAATTCAGCATCTTTGGTGCTTATGGCTGCCGACGGAATACGCTTATCGTTTGGTAAATCATCATAAGTCATGCTGCCAGTATGTGGTAAATCGTCCAATCTTAAATTCATGGAACGCACAATGACACCAACTGCACCATACTTTGCTGCTTCTACTGCGCCTTTGTATCGTTGATTTACACAACCGCCATATGCATCAAACGTGCTAATTAAATCTGCTTGCATTGGTCGGTTATAAAACACAATCTTGCCTTCTACTTTCTCTTTTCCCAATGCTTCTAATTCCTCGAAAGTTTTGACTTCTACCACATGCGCTTTTACACCAATTCCAGGTGTTGCAATAGAACCTCCAAGCGCACAAATATTAACCGCAGTCGTTGTTCCTTCCGTACTTTCTATATATGCATATTCTTTGGCGCCCCTTACCCATTTTGGTACCATAACGGGTTGTAACCACACTTTAGTGAGCCCTAATTTATCTAATTCTTCTTTGGTGTAAGCTACAGCTTTTTCTGCGTTGTAAGACCCTGATAAACGCCCTCCTATTTGATTGGATAAATGGTCTAACCACTCGTAACTATTACCATTGGTTAATGCTGTTTTATAGATGTCTTTAAAAATAGCCTCGTCGGTTTGTGCTTTAATTTGAAGTGATAGTGATACCAGTATTATGAGTATGCTTGTTTTGAGTAATTGCATGCTTTCTTTTTGATTATAAATATAGGGTTTATGGAAGTTTGGGAGTCTAAAAGGTTTCTTAAAGTTTTATTTCGCGTAAAAGGCTCTAACAAAAATTACGCGGAGGTACATTGAGTTGCGTGGAGATTCACAGAAAAAAAGTAAAAAAAAGAAAATGAACTATTTCTTTGTGAAACTCTGTGGTTCTCTGGGTTGCTCTGCGTGATATTTTAATCGCGCAAAGTCGCGAAGGCGCAAAGAATAACGTTAAAACTTGCAGCTTACAGCTGTCTAATGAAAACTGAGACTGTGACTGAGACTGCTTACCGCTTACTGAATACTGCCAACTAAAGACTAAGAGTCGTTCTAATAGGATAATGATCGGAATAATGCTCATTATAGGTTTTAAACCCATTGACTTCAAAAGCTTCATCTGAAAGAATAAAATCAATTCTAACGGGGAAAAATTTAAAATCGTAAGTACGGCCAAAACCATTTCCTGCTTCTTTAAAACTATCATTTAAATCGCCCTTTATTTGTCTATAGACATAAGAAAAGGCCGTATTATTAAAGTCTCCGCAAATTATCATTTTGTAGTTGCAACGCTCTTTGTGGAGTAAAAACAATTCTGCTTGAAATTGTTGCATTTTAAATGTAGTGCCTACGCGGTTAAACAAACGTTCGGAATCTTCCTTTTTTAGGTTTTCCACTTTAGTATCAATGCGCATAGATTCTAAATGGATATTATAGACTCTCAATGTATCTTTTTGAATGACCACATCTGCAAAAATTGCATTATTCGCAGTATCGGGAAACTCTATGGAACCTGAATTTATGATTGGAAATTTTGAGAAAATCGCCTGTCCGTATTTTGTCTTCTTTCCTGATAGTTTTTCATATTTATAGTTAAAAAAAGACAAATCAACATTCTTATGCGGATGGTATTCCTGTAAGCTTAAAATATCCGGTGCTTCGGTTTTAATTAAATCTACTATTTTAGTTTCAATACTATCTTCTGGAATCCATTTGTATAAATTAAACAGACGCACATTATAATTCATCACTTTAAAATTACCTGGCCCTTTTACTTGCTTTGAAGATGAAAACTTATACAGAGAACCGAAAGAAAAATAACCAATGGCAAGTACAACCGCAGAAAGCATAAATTGTTTTCTCAGCTTTACTAACCAATATAAAAAGAACAATACATTTACTAATATTAAAAGCGCAACACCAAGACTCAAAACTGATAAAACAGAAAATGTTTTGGGAGGCAAAAATGGAAGCACAAAAGATAATAGCAAAAGAACAGCTAATATTCTATTGATCAACCAAAATATCTTATCAATAAAACTTAATTTCTTCATATTACTTTCCTGCTCTAAACAAAAAGTCTTTTTCCTCTGACGTTAAGCTATCATAACCGCTTTTACTTATTTTGTCTAGAATAACATCAATTTTCTTCTGATTGTTAAACTTATCAAAATCGGCTTTAGTATAGCCTCCTACCTTACTTTTATTTTTATGAACCGTTTTTAACGGACTTTTCTTTTTAAATTTAAACAGGGCAAAAAACGCATCCATAAATTTCTCAAATCCTTTACCTATATCGTGTCCTTTGGTTAATTGTTTCGCGTAAACATAGCCCAATAATGAGCCACCAAGATGTGCTAAAGCACCTCCGCCATTAACACCAAAAAGGCCTATGGCATCAATAGCCACGATAGCTGCCCCAATATACCAAAGCTTGAATTTCAGGGTAAACAATCGCATTTCTTGATTTGGCATATAAGCACATAGAAATATTAACAATGCGCGTACCGAAGCCGAAGCGCCCACTAACGGCAAACCAACTTGACTTTTCGGCAAGAAATCATAAAAAAGCAAGTAACATATGCCGCCACAAATAGCTCCCAAAAAATAAATATTTAGAGCTGTTTTTGGTTGAAATAAATTTAAAAACATACGACCTATAAAATATAAGAACAGCATATTGAAAAGCATATGTATAAACCCATAGTGCGTCAAGGTATAGGTTATTAGTGTCCACGGTTTTAAAATGTATTTCCCAAATTCACTAGGCAATTCCAACCATGATAGAATAGGCGAGAATAGTAACCCCACAATAAAAACAACAAGGTTAACTACAATTAACTTTTCAAGAATATTTAATCTTGAAAGCTTCTCTTTTATGTCTTGATTAAGAGACCTCATTAATTCCAACGGTTTTTATTAAACTGTGTTTTTTTCCAGTACAACATAATGAGGAAACCGGTTAAAGCGCCTCCTACATGGGCAAAGTGGGCAATATTTCCATATCCGAAAATTGACTGTCCGCTAATTCCAGAAATCAAATCAATTAATATAATGCCCGGAATAAAGTACTTCGCTTTTACAGGTATTGGCAAAAATATCAGCATTAATTCTGCATTAGGGTTCATCATCCCAAAGGCAGCCATAATTCCCATTAAACAACCAGATGCACCAACCATAATGCCATTAAATATACCCACAAAATCTCCTAGTTGATCTTGATTTAAAACAGATTCCCAACGCTTATCATACATATTAAAGCCAGATTTCAATGTTTCATAAACTTCAACTTGATTAAAACCGGCTTCTTCCACCAAAGACAATCCACCATAAAACTTAAAGTAATAATACGCCACTTGTAAAGCTACAGCGCCCAAACCGGCAGATATATAAATAAATATAAAACGTTTTGAACCTAAAACTTGTTCCACAGGCGATCCAAACATCCAGAGTCCGAACATATTAAATAATAAATGTGTAATACTTAATTGTTGCAAATCTCCACCACCGTGCATAAACATATGCGTAATGATTTGCCATGGTTTAAACGATTCATTCTGCGGAAAATGCATTGCAAACCATTCGTAAAAAGCACCATTTGCAATAAATATGGTCCCAATAAACATCATCACATTAATAATGATTAAATGCTTTACTGTATCTGTAATCCTCATCATAATTTAAATAAACTTTTTATCCAATTCATCTACGCCAACAGTAACAAATGTTACTCGGTTTGTAGGAGACACATTGGGTTCTTTGCAGGCAAACAACCTATTTACTATATGTTCTTGCTCATCTATTTGTAACGATTGTCCTGTTTTAATCGCTAAACTTTTTGCCATGGATTTTGCCAGTAAATCCGTGGCACTAAAATTAGCTTCTGGTACTTCGTTTTGCACATCGCTAATTAATTGTTCTAAAATAATTGAAATTTCACTTTCTGGAACTATTACTGGAACACCTTTTATTGCAATCGATTCATCAGTAACGTTAGAAAACACAAAACCTGTATGTTCTAAATCTTCTTGAACCTGTTTTATAATCTCTAATTCTTGAGCCGAAAAATGTAACTCTAACGGAAATAATAATTGCTGACTTACGCCTACCTTGACCGTTATATCCTGTAAAAAATCTTCATATAAAATACGTTGATGCGCTCTATGTTGGTCAATTACTAACATTCCAGATTTTATGGCACTTATGATGTATTTATTGTGCAGTTGATATGTAGAGCTCGCGGTTTCAGATTGTTCCTTTTCTTCAAATAAAGAACTTACCGATTGGTCGCTTTCAAAACTAACTTCACTAAAATCATTTTGAGACATGGTACCTTTCGACTCCAAACCTACATATAAACTATCCCAATTATTTGGAGTTTGTTTAAAAGCAGTAGTCTGTCTTCCAGAAGGTTTTGATTCTTGAAACGGGTTAAAACTCCGATCCACTTCTATTTTAGGCGTTTGAGTTGTTTCGTTCTTTTTACTGTAGGGCGTATCTAAAGTCGCATCACGCTCAAAATCTAAAACTGGCGCAATATTAAACTGTCCTAAACTATGCTTCACAGCAGAACGTAACAAGGCATAAAGCGTATGTTCATCATCAAACTTTATTTCAGTTTTTGTGGGATGAATATTTATATCAATGGTCTGTGGATTTACGGTCAAGTTTAAAAAATAACCTGGGTGCGTACCGTTTTTCAATAAACCGTCAAATGCCGATAAAATGGCGTGATTGAGATAAGCACTTTTTATAAAACGATTATTCACAAAAAAGTACTGTTCGCCCCTAGTTTTTTTAGAAAATTCGGGCTTTCCAACAAATCCCGAAATTTTCAACACTTCGGTATCTTCTTCAACAGGTACTAATTTTTCATTGGTTTTTGTTCCGAAGATATTTACAATACGCTGTCTGTAATTACTAATTGGTAAATTGAAACTTTCACTTCCGTTGTTATACAGCGCAAAACTTATATTGGGATGCGCCAACGCCACACGATGAAATTCGTCGATAACATGTCGCAATTCTACCGTATCTGATTTTAAAAAATTGCGTCGCGCAGGAATATTAAAAAATAAATTTTTAACAGAAATTGAAGTTCCCGTGGGTGTTACCACCACATCTTGAGATGCAACAGTACTGCCTTCAATAACAATAGAAGTCCCAACATCATCACTTTCTTGCTTGGTTTTTAACTCTACATGCGCAATAGCAGCAATACTTGCCAAAGCTTCTCCACGAAAACCTTTAGTGTTTAGTTTGAATAAATCATCGGCATTTCTAATTTTTGAAGTGGCGTGACGTTCAAAACTCAAACGAGCATCCGTAACGCTCATGCCCTTTCCGTTATCAATGACTTGAACCAGGGTTTTTCCAGCATCTTTTATAATCAACTTGATACTATCTGCACCAGCATCAATAGCATTTTCAAGCAATTCCTTAACAACCGAAGCGGGTCGTTGTACAACTTCTCCAGCGGCTATTTGATTTGCTACGTGATCTGGTAAAAGTTGAATGATGTCTGCCATATATTATTTACGAAAAGAAAATGGATAAATCGAAATCAATAATATAAAGAAATACTAAAACAAAGAAACCTATTAAAATTAGTATAGTTCTATTAAACCCTGAATTATCCCTATTTCTACTTTTAGCTCTCATTTCGTGCCATTGCCCAGAAAAATCAGCCTTATTTAAAGTTTCTGAATAGGCATCAAACTTTGTTGGGTAATTTAATTCATTAGTATGTTCTTTCCCTTTATAATGTCTAGGTGTGTAGTTGTACCTTTTATTTCTAGGCAATCTCTTAATTAAAGTAAATTTTATTGGTCCCATGATTTCTAAGTTTTAAGTTACATGTAATTTTTTTCTATCAAGTACATGCAAATCAATAATAATACCAAAGCCAAGATTAAAAAGGTCATAGACATTCCGCCTCTTAATTTTCTTTTATCTCCTGTTTGTGCTTTGCGCCATCTTGAAGCAAAATCTTTTGTTTCATCACCGTCTTTAAGTTCATCATTTTCTTTTGAAAGCCGTGATTTATAGGTAAAAGTTTTATGTTTTCGCTGTTTAAACATTTGTATTATGCTTAGCTATCAAAAATACTTAAAAATGCCTAGAAATATAGGATTGAACTGCTAAAAATTGTTAACAAAATGTGATGTGAATTCTGAAATAAAGATATTATTTCACGGAGTTTCACAGAGGAACACAGAGGTTCACAGAGAAAAAAGACACGGATTCCACAGATTTTCACGGATTAAAATACTTGTAATTGAAAACTGAAACTGTAAACTAACTATTCTCCCGTAAATCCGCCATTTTTATAGCAGCAACGGCAGCTTCCGTACCTTTATTACCGTGTTTTCCGCCTGAGCGTTCTTCGGCTTGTTGCAGATTATTATCGGTAAGTACGCAGAAAATTACTGGTGTTTCATGGATGACGTTCAGGTCTTTAATGCCTTGAGAAACGGCTTCACAAACAAAATCGAAATGTTTGGTTTCGCCTTGTATCACACTACCTATTGCAATCACGGCATTTACCATCTGTTCTTGCATTCTTTTACTGCCGTAAATTAACTCGAAACTTCCTGGAACATCCCAACGGATAATATTCGAAGGTTCAACACCATTTTCAATTAGTGTATTATAAGCACCTTCATAAAGGCCTTCTGTAATGGTATCATTCCATTCTGAAACAACAATCCCAAACCGAAAGTTCTTCGCGTTTGGGATTGTGGTTTTATCGTAATCGGATAAATTTTTATTTGCAGTTGCCATGTTACGATGGTTTTACTTACTTGCCAAAACTTCTGCTTTTCCAATAAATACATCAACTGTAGATGCTTCGCTAGAATTTGGATAATCGTCTTTTATGCGTTTAAAATAAGATAATGCTTTATCAGCTTTTCCTAGTTCTAAAGCTAGAGCACCTGCCTTGTATAAATACATAGGCGTTGTATAGCCATTATCTCGCATTGCAATTGCCTTTTCGTAATATTCAAAAGCATCTTCAGGCTGGTTTAATTGTACAAACGCATCGCCAATATTTCCTTTTGCTAAAGGTGCTAATATTTCATCTTCACTTTCAAATTCACTTAAATAAGAAACTGCATTCTTGTAATCCTTCAACCTTAAATACGCAGTACCCGCATAGTAGTTTGCTAGATTTGCCGCTTGCGTTCCGCTATATTCCTCAATAATATCCAGCATTCCGAATTTACCTTCGCCTCCGTTTAATGCAAGGTTAAATAGAGAATCTTTTGCGACACCATTTACAGCTTCGTTAAAGAATTTTTGTGCTTGAAACATATCGTTCATAGCATTCAATTGCTTTGGTTTCGCCACATATTCCTTATACGCCAACGATCCTAAAACCACAGCTGCTACAAGACCAATAATCACAAAAATGTATTTTTGATTTTTGGCAACAAACGCTTCTGTTTTAGAAGCAGTTTCATCCAGCGTGTTAAAAACCTCTGCAGTAGTAGAGCCTTCCTCGATGTTCTGCTCCTTCTCTGCTTTGTTTTTTGGTTTGTATCCTCTTTTATTATAAGTTGCCATAGCTTCAAAATTAATATCGCGCAAAAATATAATTTTTCTTCTGATTTAAAAGGCTATTTATTTGTTATTTTGCTATATTTTTGAATTAAACCCGCTTTGAGTTCCTATCTCCATGATTTTAAAATCACTTTCGTTAGTAAACTATAAAAATTTTGAAAGTCAATCCTTCAATTTCAACGAAAAAATAAACTGTTTTGTTGGAAATAATGGCGTTGGAAAAACCAATATACTAGACGCTATTTACCATTTATCCTTCGGAAAAAGTTATTTTAATCCTGTGGCTACCCAAAATATAAAGCACGACGAAGATTTTTTTGTAGTGAGTGGTGAGTATATTAAAGACGATAAAAATGAAAAAATAATCGTGAGCCTTAAACGCGGACAAAAAAAAGTCATAAAACGCAACGGCAAAGCATATGAGAAATTCAGCGAGCACATTGGGTTTTTACCGCTAGTTATTATTTCGCCAGCAGATAGAGATTTAATTATTGAAGGTAGTAGCACACGCCGAAAGTTTATAGATAGCGTTATTTCGCAAAGTGATAAAAAGTACTTATCGCAATTGATAAATTATAATAAGGTACTCGCACAGCGGAATGCATTGTTGAAATATTTCGCTTTAAACCATACCTTTAATAAGGACACTTTAGAAATTTACAATACGCAATTAACGGACTACGGAACTGTTATTTTTGAAAAACGAGATGCCTTTTTAAAAGAATTTATCCCGATTTTTAAGTCGCGTTATGAAGCGATAAGTAATGGCAATGAAGCCGTAGAATTAGTGTATGAAAGTCATTTATTTGAAGATGACTTAAATACCTTATTAAACAGAAGCATCAATAAAGATAAGGCATTACATTATACCAGCGTTGGGATTCATAAAGACGATTTGGTGTTTAATATTGAAGGGCATCAAATTAAAAAATTCGGAAGTCAGGGGCAACAGAAATCATTTTTAATTGCTTTAAAATTAGCGCAGTTTGATTTTATAAAAGCCCAATGTGGTGTGAATCCTATTTTATTATTGGATGATATTTTTGACAAACTAGATGAACAACGTGTAGCACAAATTATTAAATTGGTTGATGATGAAAACTTCGGACAACTATTTATCAGTGATACACATGCCGATAGAACCGAAGATGCTGTGAAGCAGGTGCATCAAAGTTATGAGGTTTTTAAGTTGTAGAATAGTCTCTTTGATAAATAAAAGCACATTGTTATAGTGTATTTACCATTGATTTTATATTTTTACTTAAAAGGAAAACGATTCGAAGCGGCTTAATGGGACAACTTGAATGAAGCTCAAAAAGGAGTTCTAAAACTTGGGATTGAACAACTAAATAATGAAGAAGGAAAACCCTATAAAGCGGTAATTTCAAAGCATAGAACCAAGTACGCTCATGGCTAAACAAGTCATTTGGTCTCCTGCTTCTGATTAAGATTTAGAAAAAATTCTAGAATACTTAGAAAAAAATGGAATAAAAAAATAATTGACCAGTTCCTAAATAAAATAGATGAGACTGTTGATTACATACTTAGAGACCCAGAAATATTTCCTATCATAAATCAGAATTTACTAATTAGAAAAATCATTATAACTAAACACAATACATTATATTACAGAATATCAAATAACAGCAATATTGAAATATTACGGTTGTTTGATACAAGACAAGCCCCAAGTAAATTGACTGTTCCACAAAAATAACTGTTACACAATTGTTAGCCACAATTAAAGCCAAATATTACTAAATGAAATACTTTTCGATTTTAATTATACTATTAGTCTTTTCCTGTAAATCGGAAACCGAAAAGCGAGGCCCTTTAAAAAAACATAATCCGTATACCGAAATACAACAGAATATCGAAAACGATTCTGCAATATCTCTTTATGATAAAGGACTTGAAAAATATCAAAAAATGGAATATGACTCAGCGATGGTTTATTTTCAATCCTCATTAAAAATTGAGCAACATCCAATAACCTATAACGAATTAGGAACGACTTCTGCAACTCAAAGAAAATACGAACAAGCAATTGAGTATTTTAAAAAAGGGCGAGAATTAGACCCAATTTATTGGCCAAATTATATTAATGAATCACGGACTTATTTAACATTAGCGGAATTTGACAAAGGAAAAAATATCCTAAATAAAATGATTCGGAATTGTGATTCTGATTATTGGATTTCTTACGCCAATTTCTATCTAGCTTTGATGTATTTTAATGACGGACTGGATTGCACTAAAATCAAAGAATTATTGGATAAATCTAAAAGTATGAAGACCGATTCTGAATTAAGAACTCAATATGAAAACTTTTATAAAACCTACAAAAATAACTGTGGCTAACATTGTATATAAAAAATTGCTATTTTATGCTTAACCAATGTGAGTTGCTTTGTTTGCTAGCTTCTGATTTTCCTTCGGAAAATCCTCGCACACAAACACGCAACATTTCATATACGTAACCGTTAGCATATTTCAGGACAAGACATTTGAGCAAGATTTTGCTGTTATACCAATTTTTGGTATATTTGAATAAATTTATGTCAAATGAGCAAAAACACATCAATATCGCTCGGAAATTATTTTGACCAATTCGTTCAAAACCGAATAAGTGAAGGAAGGTTTAAAAACGTTAGTGAAGTTATTCGTGCTGGATTAAGACTTTTAGAAGAAGAAGAAAGTAAAGTGATTGCTTTAAAAAACGCAATACAAGAAGGAATCGATAGCGGAATTGCTCACGATTTTGACCCAAAAAAACATTTAGAATCTTTGAAAGCCAAAAAGCACTCGAATGGCTGAATATAAACTGACCAACAAAGCTGTTGAAGATTTATCGAAGATTTGGGATTACACATTTGAGGTTTGGTCTGAAAAACAGGCTGACAAATATTACGATGAACTGATTTTTAATTGTGGGGAAATTGCGGAAAACCCAGATTTAGGAAAAAACTACAAAGGAATATCAAAGCAACTTCTCGGTGTTAAAGCAAACCGACACATAATATTTTACAGAACGTTGGATAAAAATTATGTGGAAATCACGAGAATACTGCACGAAAGAGTGGATTTAAAGAAAAGAATGACCGAATAAAAACTGCACACAACAATGGTAACCTTGCACAACTCGCAATTTCGGTTAAAATGACGATTTTCAGTTTGTTTTAAAATCAAAATTAATTATAAATTTGTCTAATCATTGGGGTGCAGCCTATTTTCAGTTTGGTGTGTACATGCAAAGTTAAGTGCTAAACCACGCAACTACTCATAGCCGAGACCGTAGCCAATGCAGCTATACAAAACCGTTAATTTCTTAAAAGTTAAACATGGCAAAACGCAACAACGAACACATAAGCATAAGCGACGCATTAAAAGAATTTGTAGAAACCAACAAACTAGAAAAAGGTTTAAACAAAGTTAATGTAGCCGAAGCATGGGCAAAATTAATGGGTAATGGCGTTAATAATTACACGACTTCCATTAAATTAGAGCGCGACACACTTTATATTCAATTAAGTTCTAGCGTACTTCGAGAAGAATTAACTTATGGCACACAAAAAATAATTACCATGCTTAATGAGGAGCTAGGTAAGGAAATTGTTAAGAAATTGGTTTTGAGATAAAATTTTTAATAAAAACTAATATTGTATTATAAAATGTAGTATATTTGTGGCTTAAATATTTTAATACAAATACAATGAGTAAAGGTACCGTAAAATTTTTCAATGATTCTAAAGGATTTGGATTTATCGTTGAAGATGACAACAACAAAGAACATTTCGTACACATTTCAGGACTTATCGATGAAATTCGTGAAGGTGATGCAGTAGAATTCGATCTACAAGAGGGTAGAAAAGGATTAAACGCCGTAAACGTAAAAGTAATCTAAGAATATACTTTTAACAATTACAATTAAAAGTCTATCATTTATTTGATAGACTTTTTTTATGTCCCATCCTAACCTTGCCAAAGGGAAGGAACTGCGATAGAAAGGATTTTTAACTTATAGCTAGTATCTATTTAAATTATTAGTATCCGATAAAAAAAACTTAGAAACCTCTTACTCTTACCAAATAAGCTGTTTTTAAGATGTCGCCCCGTTGGGGCTTATTTTTTAGTTCTTATCTTTTTGATACAAAGATTCCATCACTATGGGATTTTTTTAGCTCCAGAGGAGCGTAATCTCTATAGACCAAAGCAAAACATGTTATAAAGCTCCTTAGGAGTGAAATTCAATCGGACACTAGTGGATTTAAAGATATATCGATTATTATTATTATGCCAATTTTCTAAATCTTCTTTGAGAAAATACTTTAGGAGTATTTTCCAAACATGGCATTACTTTTGCTTACTATTAAGTATTAATAATTTAATATTTTAAAACATGAGTACAGGAACAGTAAAATTCTTCAACGATTCTAAAGGGTTCGGATTTATAACAGAAGAAGGTTCAAACAAAGAACATTTCGTTCACATTTCAGGATTAATCGATGAAATTCGCGAAGGCGATAACGTTGAATTTGATCTTCAGGAAGGCAGAAAAGGATTAAACGCGGTAAACGTGAAAGTAATCTAATTGCAAAAAAGACAATCTGAGATTTTTATCTCAGATGTTCAAATAAATTTGTCATTCCCGTGAGCACGGGAAACTACATTTTTCTAAAACAAAGAAAGCCCGCAACAAATGTTGCGGGCTTTCTTTGTTTTTTACTGCGAGTTTTTAAAAACCTTGTAGATATAAATTTCATAAACCTACAAGGTCAAAAAAAGACCTCGCAGGTTGACAATCTTATCTAAAACTGTTCCCTACCAGAAAAGTGAAAAGCACCTTCTATAGCCGCATTATCATCACTATCACTTCCGTGTACGGCATTTTCACTAATTGAATCTGCATATAATTTACGGATCGTACCTTCTGCCGCATCAGCAGGATTTGTAGCTCCAATTAATGTTCTAAAATCTGCAACTGCATTTTCTTTTTCCAAGATTGCCGCTACAATTGGCCCGCGTGTCATATATTCTACTAAATCTGCAAAAAACGGACGTTCGTTATGTACCGCGTAAAATGCTTCAGCATCTGTCGTAGTCATCTGAGTTAATTTCATAGCTACAATTCTAAAACCTGAAGCCGAAATTTTTTCTAATATTGCACCAATATGCCCTTTTTCAACTGCATCTGGTTTAAGCATTGTAAATGTTCTATTTGTTGCCATTTTATTTTTTTAATTTGATGCAAAAGTAATGCATTTCTATTTATAAACAAGTCTATTGAATTTTAAAAAATTGTATCTTCGTTTCCTATGAATACAAACGATATCAAAGCTATTAAACAGCTTCTTAGTACTCCAAAAAACATTGTAATTGTACCACATAAAAATCCAGATGGCGACGCTATTGGTTCTACCCTAGGGCTTTACCATTATCTTAAAAAGCTAAATCATAATGCCAGGGTCATTACTCCAAATGATTATCCAGACTTTTTAAAATGGCCTCCGGGAGAAGAAACTATTCTAAAATACGATACTCAAACCGAAGAATGCAACACTTTAATTTCTAATGCTGACATTATTTTCACTTTAGATTTTAATGCATTTCATCGTACAGGGAAAATGGCACCAAGTTTGGAAAGTAGCGATGCTATTAAAATTTTAATAGACCACCACCAAGAACCAGACGATTATGCTACTTACATATATAGTGATGTAAATATGAGTTCTACTTGCGAAATGGTATATCATTTTATCGATATGCTAGATGATACCGATAAAATTGATGAGGACATTGCAACCTGCCTCTATTTAGGCATCATGACCGATACAGGCTCCTTTAGATTTCTTTCAACTACGAGCACAACGCATCGTATTGTTGCTGAGTTAATAGATAAAGGCGTAAAAAATGCAGATGTGCATAACAACGTTTATGACACAAATAGCTATAATCGTTTACAATTACTAGGCTGTGCTTTGACCAATTTAAAAGTGCTTCCAGAACTTAGAACAGCATATATTACATTATCCCAAAACGAGTTACAAAAATTCGATTATAAAAAAGGAGATACTGAAGGCATCGTAAATTATGCGCTATCCTTAAACAACATTGTTTTTGCAGCAATTTTTATTGAAGACAGACAAGAGGGTATTATTAAAATATCCTTCCGATCAAAAGGCAACTTTTCTGTCAATGAATTTTCCAGAGCACATTTTAACGGCGGCGGACATAATAACGCTGCTGGCGGAAGAAGCGAAGTCTCTCTAAATGAAACTATTGAAAAATTTATTAGTATATTGCCTAGTTACAAAGACCCCCTGAATAATGAATAAAATACTTACCTTAACAGCTTTACTCCTCGCTTGTTTAGCTTGTAAAACGCCCGAAGCACGCAAACCAGAATCGGTTAGAACCGGATCGTTTATCGATGCCTCTGTTGAAAGAAACAAAAAACTCAATGCTAAAGAACAGGCATTGATAGAACACATAATATCAAAAAATGGCGATAACACATACATTGCTTCTGAAAATGGTTTTTGGTACCATTATAATACCAAAACAGATGAAGCAACAGGTTTTACTCCGAAATATGGTGATATTGTAAATTTCTCCTACAACTTAAAAGATTTAAAAGGCAACTTCATATATCCAGAAACTAATTTCAAAAACCTTGATTATGCCATGGACAGACAAGAACTGTTTACCGGTTTAAGAGAAGGCTTAAAATTGATGAAATCTGGAGAAACTGTTACATTTTTGTTTCCATCACAAAAAGCCTATGGTTATTATGGCGATGAAAATAAAATTGGCACAAATGTACCTTTAATATGTGAAGTTACCGTAAACTCTATTACCAAATCTCAAGAAAATTAATATGAATAGATTGAATACTTTAACTGCTAGTTTACTAGCGGTTTTTGCATTATGCCTTTTTAATTGTAAATCGCAATATCCTGATTTAAAAGATGGTATATATGCTGAATTTATGACCTCCAAAGGCACTATGGTTGCAAAATTACACTACAAAAAAGTGCCCGTTACTTCTGCAAATTTTATTTCGTTAGCCGAAGGCACAAATACTTTGGTAGATGATAACTACAAAAACAAAAAGTTTTTCGATGGCTTGATTTTCCATCGGGTTATAGATAAATTTATGATTCAAGGTGGTGACCCGACGGGAACAGGCTCGGGAAATCCAGGATATCGCTTTATGGATGAATTTCATCCTGATTTAAAACACGATAAACCTGGGATTTTATCGATGGCAAATTCTGGTCCAGCGTCTAATGGGAGTCAGTTTTTCATTACCGAAGTCCCTAAACCAAATCTCGACAATAAGCATAGTGTTTTTGGCGAACTGGTTATTGGTTTAGATATTCAAGATTCTATTTCAAACGTTAAAACAGACCCTAGAGATAAACCCATAGATAGTGTTATCATCAATCAATTAACAATTATTAGAAAAGGGAAACACGCTAAAAAATTTGATGCCCCAGACGTTTTTAAAAATCATTTTACAATTGAAGAAAAACGCAAGAAAGATGAAAACAAACGAAAAGAGCGCATCTTGAATGATACAAAGGCAAAACATAATTTACAAAAAGAAAAAGCCACCACTCTAGACTCTGGTTTAAAATATTATGTTTCAAAAAAAGGTAAAGGAGAAGAACTTAAAGAGTTTTCTCGGGTTATGACGCATTATGCATTATTCTTTGAAGACGGAAAACTTTTGGATACTAGCGATTTAAGTTTAGCCGAAGCTTTGGAAGCTGTAAACGAAAGAAAAAAAGCTGCCAATGCCTATAAACCTATCAAAGCAGATTTAAGTCCAGACGCTAGTATGATTGCAGGATTTAAAGAAGGCTTAAAAGAATTACGAGTTGGAGATAAAGCCACCTTATTCATTCCGTATCATTTAGGTTATGGCGAAGCTGGAAACAGAGGTATTCCTCCAAAAACCAATCTTATTTTTGAAGTTGAAATTTTGAGTCTTGCTAAATAGCTAAGCATAACTTTAACACTTAAATAGTTCTAATCACTTATATTTACACGGTAAAAATAGATTCATGCACATATTAAAATTCGACTGGAACCCTATTACGGGAATAGATATTGTTGGGAATTTCAAAATACACTTCTATAGCCTCATGTGGGTTGTTGCTTTTATTTTGGGTTGGTACATTATGAAACGTATCTATACCAAGGAAAAAGTATCTCTGGACCACCTAGACCCTATGTTTATTTATGTGGTATTATCTACGATGTTGGGTGCGCGTTTAGGACATGTTTTGTTCTATCAATCTGAATTAATTTCTCAAGATTTCTGGAGTATCTTTTTACCTTTTAGTTTTAAAAACGGGGTTGAATTCACAGGTTTTCAAGGATTGGCAAGCCATGGTGCAGCCATAGGAATTATTGTTGGAATGTACTTGTACCGTCGAAAATATAAATATAAATCTGTGTTATGGATTTTAGACCGTATCGTAATTCCAGTAGCTTCTGGTGCTGTATTTATAAGAATTGGAAATTTTATCAACTCTGAAATCATTGGAAAAGCCTCTGGCGATTTTCCTTTAGGCGTTCGGTTTATTCAAGACTATTATAATAAATACGAAATAGTTCAAAAAACAGGCATTAAAAATGTCCAAGAAGCTTATAATTCCGTTGCTAATAATCCAGAATTACTGGAAGCTGTGCCTTATAGACATCCTGCGCAATTGTACGAATCGTTTTGTTACATTTTTGTATTCTTAATTCTTTTGTATTTCTATTCAAGAACTACAAAGAGAGATCAAACGGGTTTCCTTTTTGGCTTGTTTTTAGTGTTACTTTGGACGATTCGCTTTTTTGTTGAAAGAGTTAAAGAACCTCAAGGGGAAGAATATATTAATTGGTTTGGTTTAAATACAGGACAATGGTTAAGCATCCCTTTTATTCTCATTGGTCTTTATTTTATGTTTGGTTATAAACCTAAAACACTTGTAGTTTAGTTATGAAACTGAGGCTCGGTATATTTCTTTTAAGTATAGCCTTTTTAAGTGTTAGTGTTTTATCCTGTAAAAAGGAAACATCCAAAATTAAGCAAACCGAAGTTACTTTTAAAAAAGAAGGCGAGCTTTCAATTTTTAAAACCGAAACCGATGCTTTAAAAGCTAAGTTAGATATTGAAATTGCAGATACCGATTTTGATATTCAAACGGGATTGATGTACCGCAATAAAATGGCATCTAATAGAGGGATGCTTTTTGTTTTTGATGATGAAACCGAACGTTTTTTCTATATGAAGAACACCAGAATTCCGTTGGATTTGGTGTATATCAATGCGAATAAATCTATTGTAAGTTTCCAAAAAAACGCTAAACCATTTGATGAAACCTCATTGCCTTCAAAAGCTCCTGCAAAATATGTCTTAGAAATTAATGCGGGGTTAGTTGATGATTTGGGGTTACAAGTTGGAGATTCTGTTTATTGGGACATTCTTTAAATTTACACGCGAAACAAACATACTTTTTTATAAAAATGTTTAGACATAATAAATGAAACATATATTCTTAAATTTTTGGTAGTCAATTAATTTATAACCTTGATATTTTCAGACCCTTCAGGTTTTTAAAACCTGAAGGGTCTTGGTTTCAGTAACATAACTGTTGTTTAATAAAGATTATTTTTTTTATGTCACATATTTTACAACTTCTGGGGATTAGTAAACTATAGAAATTTCCTTAAAAGACTTACAACCTAAATTTCGAGGGAAATATCTAGATATCTGAAATTTCTCCAGAAAGAGTATTGAGGAGCTGGGGTTTTTGTTTGGGAATAAAAAAGCAGAATCTTTTGAACTTGCTATTAACAGTATTGTGTTACAGTCGTTTTTATTTTTAAATAATTTTGACAAAATAGACCTACAAGGGTTTTAAAACCTCGCAGGCCTTAGACTTTTAAATTTAAATTATGGCTAGTAATTTTTGTCATCTATAAATTTATTGAATTTATAGTTTCAGAATTAAATTCATAATCATTCTATTTTAAAAACTCCCTGAAATTTTCATTAGTAATCACTTTTACTTTTGTTTGGTACGTGTCCTGAAACGTTTTAGGGATTTTCACTTTACTCTTAGGATTCCATTTTATTTCAAATCCTGTAACTGTTCCAGCTTCTTCCTCTACATAATCAATTTCTTGTTGCTGCACAGTTCTCCAAAAATAGCCTTTTGCCAAAGCATTAGTATAAGCTCTGTATTTTAATCGTTCTGCTATTAAAAAATTCTCCCAAAGGTTTCCCTTATCCTGACGAATTTCTAACGGATTTAAATCGCCAATAATCATATTTCTAACGCCTGTATCATAGAAATATACTTTCTGATTGGTTCTTATTTCATTTCTTAAACTTTTACTAAAACTTGGAAGCTTGAAAACAACATAGGCCTGACAAAGCAAATCGATATAATTAGATACTGTTTTTTTATCGATTCCTAACAATTGTGCCAATTCATTATAACTTACTTCACTCCCGATTTGAAACGTTAAGGCACGTAATAGTTTTTCTAAAATTTCAGGTTTACGAATACTTCCATAGCTCAATACATCTTTGTAGAGATAACTATCCGTTAATTGTTTTAGAATGTCTTTTTCATCTCCAAAATTATTGATAACATCTGGATACATGCCATAAACAATACGCAATTCTAACTGCTGTTGTGCTTTTAGATAGCCAACATTATTTTCAAATTCGCTCCACGAGATAGGATATAATTGGTATTCCCATTTTCGTCCTGTTAACGGCTCTTGTGTTTGGTTATTAAGTTCGAAAGCAGATGAACCACTAACGAGTAATTGTACAGATTTCAGTTGGTCCGTGATTAACTTTAAGGTTAAACCAATATTATCAATGCGTTGTGCTTCGTCAATAAAAACAATAATATTATTTCCAATGATATTTTTAAGTTCCTCTATATTTGGATTGGTTAGTAATTTTCTAACTGTTGGATCATCTCCATTGAGAAATAGATGTTCCTTATCCTTCAATAGCTTATTAAAAAGAGTAGTTTTACCAACCTGTCTCGGCCCAATTAAAAAAATAGCTTTTCCTTTACCAAAACGGTTACTAATTTGCGCCTCTAAATCTCTTTTAATCATATTCAGGGATTATAATCCTCAAATTAGTCTAAATTTGGTTTACTGATACTTTTCAAGCGCTCTTCTAATTGCGGGTTAATTAATGACAATTGCAGACAAACCCGCGTTAGGGATAGCAGCGGCATCCTTTTTTAAGAATAAGGAGAACTGACTTTAGTTTAGAACTAGAATTTTACAGATTGTCACAGTCGTTCCTCCTTCGCAATGACGCTTAAAAAAGATATAGCGGATAGCCCGACCCTTGTGGTAACGCCCAACTTCTCGATACATACCTAAATAAATCCGGTACACTCGAAGCAAAAAAAGCCCATCAACAAATGTCAATGGGCTTCTAGTAAAGAAAAAAGTTTGAGTTAGTTTTTCTTCTTTTTTCCTTCTAATTTGTTTACTGTATCGTACATTATTGGTGTTGCAATAAATAACGATGAATAGGTACCTACAATCACACCTACTATTAAGGCAAACATGAAACCTCTGATTGAATCTCCGCCAAAGATGAATATTGCTAACAATACTACTAATGTGGTTAATGATGTATTTAAGGTTCTACTTAATGTACTGCTTAATGATGAGTTCACAACTTTATCGAATTTCCAACTTGTGTGCTCGTTGAAGAACTCACGAATTCTATCGAATACTACCACGGTATCATTTAATGAATACCCAATTACGGTCAATATTGCTGCGATAAAAGCCTGATCTATTTCCATATTGAATGGCATGAACTTGTAGGTTAATGAGAAGATACCCAACACGATTAATACATCGTGGAATACCGCCGCAACTGCCCCTAGAGAGTATTGCCATTTTTTGAATCGGAGTAAAATATAAAGGAACACCACAATCAATGATCCTAAAATTGCCCAGAATGACGCTTTTTTGATATCATCGGCAATGGTTGGACTTACTTTATCGTTCCGCATCAAACCAATGGTTTTTGTTTCAGAATCGCTGATGAATTCATCATAGGTCATCCCGTCTAAATAAGGTTGTAACGCATTGAATAAAGTAGATCTTATTTCTTCATCTACTTCTGCTCCTGTTTCGTTTACTTTATATTTAGTGGTGATTTTTAACTGATTTGCATCTCCAAATGTTTTAGCGTTTGCACTACCAAAAACTGCAGGATCTGAAAGCGTACTTGTAATTTCGGACGCATTCATATCTTGAGCAAAACGCACTTGATATGTTCTACCCCCAACAAAATCTACACCTTGATCTAAACTGTTTGTAAATAAAGACCCTAAACTCAAAAGTATAAAAGCAGCCGAAATAGCATAAGCTACTTTACGCTTCTTCAAGAATTCTATATTAATGTTTCTGAATAGGTTTTTTGTAATTCCTGTTGAGAACTCTAATTTCCCGCCTTTCTCTGTGTACCAATCTACCAATAATCTTGTGATAAAAATTGCCGTAAATAAAGAAGTTGCAATACCAATTAATAACGTAGTTGCAAAACCTTTAATTGGTCCTGTACCGAAAATGAATAAGATTAACGCCGTTAAACCCGTTGTAATGTTGGCATCTAAAATAGATGATAATGCATTACTAAATCCGTCTTTAACAGCTTCTTTTTGTCCTTTACCTTTAGCTAATTCCTCTCGAATCCGCTCGAAGATAAGTACGTTTGCATCCACCGACATACCGATAGTTAGAACGATACCTGCAATACCAGGCAATGTTAATACAGCTCCTAATCCCGATAAAATCCCGAAGATCAACAAGATGTTTAATAGCATGGCTATATCTGCAAAACCACCCGCTTTTCCGTAGTAGAAAATCATCCATACCAATACCAATACCAATGCGATCATGAAAGACATTGTACCACTATCGATAGCTTCTTGACCTAAAGAAGGTCCAACAACCTCACTTTGAATAATATCTGCTGATGCTGGTAATTTACCTGCACGTAATACGTTTGCTAAATCTATAGCTTCTGTTAATTCGAAATTACCGGAAATTGAAGAACGACCTCCAGAAATTGGACCGCTACTCACACCAGGTGCAGAATATACAATATCATCTAAAGTAATAGCGATAAACCCTTTTTCGTTGAATGCTTTAGTGGTCATTTCTTCCCAGATTTTAGCACCTTTGGAATTCATTTGCATAGATACTTCTGGCTCTCCTGTTTGTCCGAACGCATGTCTTGCATCTGTAATAACTGCTCCGCTTAATTCAGGAATATTATCTCTATTTCCAACTAGCGCATATAAATCTATAACCTCACTATTTTTTTCTGGCTTACCAAATGCAAATTTCGTGTAACGTAATTCAGCAGGTAATAAGGATCTAACTTTAGGAAGGTTTAAATATTCTTTTACCTGTTCTTTATCCTTAATATTTAATGCAGCAAGTGCCGCAGTATTTGGAGATCTAAATAATAAACTAGCTAAAGGCTCAACAGCGGTTTCTACAGCTGTAGAATCCGTAACAGCATCCCCTAAAAGGTCATCAATTTTAGCATCTGTAGCATCTTGCCCGTCTTGAGGCTCTTGATCTTCCGTTTCAGTTTTTGTATCTACTATAGATTTTAAAGTTTCGTTAGCTTGATTTATAAAGTTATAAAGGGCTTGGTCTTTACTGACTTCCCAAAACTGTAATTGTGCGGTACTTTGTAATAAAGTAGTGGCACGCTCAATATCCTTAACTCCTGGAAGTTCAACCAAAATACGACCAGAGTTTCCTAAACGTTGAATGTTTGGTTGTGTTACCCCAAACTCATCAATACGTTTACGTAATACTTCGAAAGCAGAAACAATAGATTCATCTATTTTGGTTGCGATGATGCCTTTTACCTCATCATCGGTCATACTACCGTCAATCTCTCCATCCAATGCTTTGGTGTAGAAAATATCTGGAGAAGCTAATTTTTTATCACCTTTAATTTCATCAAAGGCGATAAAGAAATCTTCTAAATACGTATTCTGACTGTCTTCCTGAAGCTTAGACGCATTATCTAAAGCCGTATTGAAAACAGGGTCTTTTGTATTATTTGCCAACCCTTTCAAGATATCTTTTACAGATACTTGAAGAATAACGTTTAAACCACCTTTAAGGTCTAAACCAAGGTTCATGGCTTTTTTCTTTACTTCGTTATACGTGTATTTGGCAACAAGTATATCCATTACGGTATCGGTAGCCTTTGCATCCAGATAGTTTACTTCTTCTAAACTTCTTTTGGCGCGATAATTTTCTTCAGATTCTGGGAATTTACTAATGGCTAGTTCCTCTGCTTCTTTTTCAATTTGATTGGCTTTAAACGTGAATGATAATTGGTAGATACTTACCAAACCAAACAATAAAGCAAACAATTTTATTAATCCTTTGTTTTGCATTTTTTGATGTATTATTAATATGAAATTTTAATAGCTTTCAGATAATGAAAGCCATAATTTTTTAAAGTATCTAGACTTTAAACATCTACATACTTGAAACTATTTTGTGAAGTTGTATTTGAACATCTTACACCCTATCTAGCAAACCGGTCCTGCTCTACTTTCAGGAATGTTGCGTAATGGGTCATTTATTGCGAGTGCAATAGTTTTGTTTACTTTAAATGCTACTCTTGAAATAGTAGTAGCTTTATAAGAATGAATCTGTAATGCTGATGAAACTATTTTAGGATTATAAAATCTAGCAGCTTCGGGTTTAAATTCTTGAAGCGTGATGCCTTCTAGTCCAGAATCGGTATCCTGTCCGTTATGGATTTCATTGACATCGAGATTATAGGTAATTGTGTGTTCTTCAAAAGGAAAGTCGGACGGTTCTTCTTCATCATCAGAATTCCCAAGTTCTGCCCTAATTCTTTTTGAAAGAATACGTTTTATAGCATCTACATCAGCATCACTATAATAGGTGATTTTTAGTCTGCCGTTTTGATTCTCTTTAACCTGAAAATTATGAACCCCGATGCTTTGAAGCTCTTTCTCCACAAGGATAATTGCATTTTGAGCATCGTCTGAAGTAACATCAACATTCTTAAATTGAAGTACTATTTCCTGATTAGGCAATGTGCTTTGTTGTTGATGCACAATACCTAATAGGGCCAGTAAAATTACTATAGCACTAATGTACTTTTTGATTCTCATGCGGCAAATATAAAAAAATAAAGGTTGTATGGTATAATTATCAAGGTAAATGCATTAAAATCAATAACTCTCTTTTCTTTTAGCCACGTCCCGAAGCGTCGGGATCACCAATAAGCACGCATTAATTGTTTAAACTTATTTGAAATTTGTGAAATGATTTATAAAACAAATCATACGAATAAAAAAATCTTTAGATTTTTCAAAAATCCGTGAAAATCTGTGAAATCCGTGTCATATTTCACTAAAAAGGCTACCAAAAAATTTTGATAGCCTTAATATATTTAAACTCGAACTTAAATTAAAGTTCCAATAATCCGTTAGTTTTAGAAACACCTTCAGCACTAGCTTTCATATGTGCTTTTTCAGCATCACTTAGAGGTACATCTACTATTTTTTCGATTCCATTTCGTCCTAAAATCACAGGAACTCCAATACAGATATCATTTAAGCCATACTCTCCTTCTAACAATGTAGAACATGGGAATAGTTTCTTTTGGTCGCATGCAATGGCTTGAACCAATGCACTTACTGCTGCACCCGGTGCGTACCAAGCTGAAGTACCTAATAATTTAGTTAATGTTGCACCACCAACTTTAGTATCTTCCATAACTTGCGCTAAGCGCTCTTCACTTAAAAACTCAGATACTTTAATACTGTTTCTCGTAGCTTGACTTGTTAATGGTACCATACCAGTATCACTATGTCCACCAACTACCAAACCATCTACATCACTAATAGGCGCTCCTAAAGCTTCCGCTAATCTATATTTAAAACGTGCAGAATCTAAAGCCCCACCCATACCAATAATTCTGTTTTTTGGTAAGTCTGTTGTTTTATGTACTAAGTAAGCCATGGTATCCATTGGGTTACTTACCACTATTAAAATAGTATTTGGAGAATGTTCTATTAAACTTGAAGATACAGATTTTACAATACCAGCATTTATTCCTATTAATTCTTCTCTCGTCATCCCTGGTTTACGAGGAATACCAGAAGTAATCACACAAATATCACTACCTGCAGTTTTAGAATAATCGTTGGTTATACCGTTAATTTTAGTATCAAAACCATTTAAAGAAGCGGTTTGCATTAAATCCATGGCTTTACCTTCGGCATAACCTTCTTTAATGTCTAACAACACAACTTCTGATGCAAAATCTTTAATTGCAATATATTCAGCACAACTTGCGCCTACTGCTCCTGCTCCAACTACTGTAACTTTCATAATATAATTTTTAGGTTGTTTTTATTGAATTTTAATACCACAAATATAAAACCGAAAACAGTTGTATTTTATGATTTAAGTCATGCAAAACTACTAATTATTCTACTTTAAACGAAAGAAGTGCACGATTTAATCGTGCACTTCTTCTAACTAAATTAAATAAAAACTAACTAAAAAAACTAAACTAAATTTATTAAAATATATTATCCTATCTAAACCCGAAGTTGATACCTACTGAAAAAGCATCAAATTCTGAGAGATGATATTCTGCGTTAAGCCTGAAGAAACCTAACTTTAATTTTGTGCCTATGGTACCTCTAACTGCCGAAACCTCGCTTGATACTGAAAATGGATCAACTATTGGGTCGGACGTTAATCCGCCATTAGAAACTCTATAAGTTCCCAAAGCATCTGAATTTGATTTTCCCTTGATATATCCAACGCCACCATAAAAATTAATTACTGGTAATTTTGTTGAGGCTATCAATTGTAATAACCATGTATTCGTATCTGTTTCCAATCGTTGATTATCACCTTGTATTCCTGATGATTCTGTTAAATCATATTGTGCATCTAAATGTGTATAAGCCACTAATCCAGAAACTGCAACTGGCCATAATTTATCGGCTGGCAACCAATCTGTAAATTCTATCTGCAAACCTGCTCCATACATACTTAAATTAACATCGTCCGTTTCAATTTTTGGAACAAAACGAGCTTTTAATTCAATGCCACTACTCAATCCAAGAGCTCCTTGTATAAAAGCAGTTGGTAACATATTGATATTTTCAGAGCCTATACCTGTTGGCAAGGTAATTGTTTGTTGTTGCTGCCCGAATATTGGGTCATCATAGGTAACAATAACTTCAACATCTGGATCATTTTCCCCTAAAGCCGAAGCTACCATCTGAGAGCTTCCACCTTGTGCGAATTTAACATTGTTATATAAATCTGTATTCATTAAGAATGATTTATTCTCATCCTTAATTAAAGACGCATTGGCGATTATTGATATTTCAAAACCTCCTAAGGGTTTTACTTTACCTGAGTTAAACCAGTTGGCATTCATACTGTGCATTAAACCATCAGCAGCCGGTTTTAAATAACCGTCTGCGAAACGTCCTGCATCTTCTGCACCTGCTGCTAAAAGCGCATCAATATCATTTTGTGCTTTTGTAATGGTTGTTACTAGGGCAAGTAACATAAATAGGGTCAACTTTTTCATTTGTTATTTTGATTTGGTGGTACAAACATATGAAAAAAAACATATAAAATTACATTTTATCGAAAAAAAATGCTTTTAAACGGATTTAATTCGATTTTTCAATATTAAAATTTCACTCTAAAACTCACGTTTGGCGTTAAGCCGAGTGACTTATTATCTATTTGGAGGGTTGATTGAGAATCGTTTGAATCCACCTCATAATATCTATTGATACTATTCTTTCTATCTAAAACATTTATAACACCCGCACGAAATACGCATTTAGTTTTATTTGAAAGATCAAAATCATAACTCAAAGAAGCGTCCAATCGCATGAAGTCGTTCAGGTTTTCACTATTTGGCGCGCCATAATTGACAAACGTATTATTACCGTTTTGAACGGTTTCATTGCCTTCAACAGGTTTTGTATAAGGCTGACCTGAACGCCATATACCACCAAGGGATGCTTTAAAATTCTTTAGAATATCATAATTAAACGCTGCGGATGCCGAATGCCGTATATCTACATTATTGGGAAATGTTGAAGGTGTTAAGGTTTCAAATTCATAATCATTCATACTGTACGTATAACTTACCCAAGCACTATATGAATCTGCCGTTTTATTCACTAGAAATTCTACGCCTTTAGCATCATAACTTCCAATGGCATTCAAATATTGAAAATTATTGTAAAACCCTTGATTAGAGACTGTAATACCATTTACATTTTTGTAAAACCCTTCAATATCCAACACTAAATTGTTTTTATTGAATTCGAAACCAAAAGACACTTGTTTACTTTCTGAAATTGGAATAGTCTGTTCGTTTGCCAAAATCCAACGCCTGTTTTCAACACCTAAAAAATCATCTTGAAAATCGATAATTTGTGTTGCCGATTGATTTTTAAACTCGCCTTGTAATTTGAATGCAAAAACGTTGGATAATTTTTGTCTAAAATTTAAACGAGGCTCAATAAGAAGTTTGTTGAACTTTTGAAAATAATTTGCCCTAACCCCAGCTCTTAAATAGGTGTTCCTCTTTTTGAATTCCAATTCTGTGAAAAGCGCATGATTTAATAAAACGTCCTTTTTTTCACGATCATAACTTGGCGCACTAACCGTAGTCGCATTTGAAATCCCAATTTCGCTAAATTGGTAACCAGAAAACACATTAAAATTCTTTGTGATTTTAAACGTTGTTTTCAGCTTAACTCCTGTTTCCAAAACCTCATTGGCCTGCGTTAATCTCTGGTCGGTTTCAATTCTATAATCGGTGGCATCTACATTATATTGCGAATAAAACACATTAAAACTTGTTGAAAACCTATTACTCCAACGCCCATTCCAATTGATACCTGCGCCAAGATTCTTCTGTTTTAAATTGCTAGTTTTAGATTCAGTTTCATCATTATTGTTTGTGAAGTCTTCTTTGTAATCTAAATTATTATGAATTCCAATAACGTTCGCTCTAAACTTGTGATTTTCATTCAAATCGAAAAGCAATTTTGCGGTATAATCATAAAAGAAAAACTCCGAAGACCTATTACTTTCGCTAATATTATCACTATTCGTCGTCAACTCGCTATCTTGGAAACTACGTTCAAAGTAATTATCATAAGCAGGGGAACTAAAATAATCTGTGTAAGAGCGTCTTCCAGAAATGTGAATCGCCAATTTATTGCTGATTGGAATTTCCAAAAAAGCATCGGCATGAATTAAATTCGCTCCAAATCCACCTGAAAGCTCATTATTGATTTCATCTTTTGTAAACATATTAATGGTACTTGAAACGCCATCGCTAAACTCGCTTGATGTGCCATTTTTAGTAACCACCACTTTATTCGTTAAGTATGGGTTATATGCTGAAATCAATCCGAAAAAATGTCCCGAATGATACATTTTAATATTATCCCAAAGGATTAAATTTTGGTCGTTCGTGCCTCCACGTACGTTGATATTTGCAATACTTTCATTAACACTTTCTACTCCTGGCAAGGCTTGAATAGATTGTAAAATATCAGGTTCAGTCAATCCCGGAAGAATGCCAAATTTTTCAGAATTTAAAACGGTACTTCCATCAATTTGCTTTTGCAAACCTGTAGTTAAATATTTTGAAATTAAAATTTGATTGAGTGTTTCACTTTTCTCCTGCATTACAAGAGTTTTACATTCCCCATTTAAAACCATCAATGCTTTTGCCTTTATGGATTGTGTTTGAAAACCTAGGAATGATATGATTACGTTTTTATCTATTGGAACATCAGACAATCGAAACGCTCCATCAACATCAGTAATTACACCTTTTGTGGTATTAGCTATTAAAACTGAAGCTCCTAATAAAGGTTGATTATCGGTTTCAGAAATTAAAACCCCACAAATAGCAATAGTTTTGCCTATAGTAGATATGGTAATGTAGCGTTCATTTAAAAACTTAAAATTTAAGATTGTTGTTGCATTGAGTTTTTCTATGATGGCTTTTAAGGTATCATCTTCATTTGGTTTATCAACTAAAATCGTTTTAACATCATTTACAGAAAAAGAAAACTTCACATCAAATTGAGTTTCTAAATCAGAAATAAGGTCGATTAGAGGCTGTTTTTCTTGGGCTTCTAAAACACCTAAAAAACTAAAAACCATTAAAATAAAAGTGACTGAAAACTTAGTTAGATTCATAATTATAAAAATCTACTTTTTTACCGTTAATCTTATAGCTCAACTTTAATGGAATAGTTACAGATTGTAATGCGATATTTTTATCTAAATGTGTAAAACTACCCGTAAATAATTTTGAAGTATCAACATTTTCAGCAGAAATTGTGATGTCATATTGAATTTCCAATTCATCAATAACTTGCCAAAGCGGTACATTTTCAAAACTAGATTCTTTGGATAACCAAGATGGATTTTCAGCATTAAAGTCTTTCATGGCAACAAGTTCACCATTTACTATTCTAAACGTTTTCCCTGGAGTTAAAATCACTTTATTATTGTTTTGAGTCACACTTACAGAACCTTCATAACATTTTACTTCAAAATAATTATCGCGTTCCTTAACATTGAATTGCGTTCCTAATACCTGAATGGTTCCCGCATCTGTATGTACGGTAAACTGCTCGCCTTTAGTAACTTTAAAAAATGCTTCTCCATCTAAATCTAAGGTTCTACTTTTTTTCCATTCTTTTTTATTGAATGTTAATTTAGATTGGGCATTTAAAATGACTTCAGAATTATCTGGCAGATAGAGCGTTTCTGTTTGGGCAAGCTCTGTTGTAAATGATTTTGTAGTATTGAAAAACAAGAAGTAAGAAGATGTAAGCAACACGACCAAAACAGCTGCAATTTTCAAAAATGATTTAAAATTAAGCGGAATAACCTTAGGTGCTTCTTTCTTAAAACTTCTGGTTTTAAAATCAGCTAATGCTTTTTCAGCATCTATTTGTGGCACTTCTATTTGCTTGGTATAAAAGCTCGCTTTTTCTAAAGCCGAAAAGTCTTCGTTAGGATATAATGCCCTAATCTCTTCAGTAGAAATTTCGCCATCAAACCATTTTAATATGTCGTTTTCTCTTTTCATTACTTTAACGCTTTACAAACTTAAGACACCTATATCTGTATTTACCCTACGCTTTTATTAAAAAAAACTAAATAGTTATGCCTTCCATCTTTTTACGCAAAATCTTTAAAGCCCCAGACATTCTTTTTTCAACCGTTTTTTGTGAAATATCAAGAAGTTCGGCAATTTCTCTATACTTTTTATCTTCAATTCTATTTAATAAAAAAACTTCACGCTGCTCTTCACTTAAATCTGAAATCACAGTTTGCAACTTCTGCTTGAATTCTTCTTCTTCCAATAAATATTCAGGACTTAAATTTGTGCTGTCCATATAAGGCGATGCTTTAGCATAAGATAGCACCACTTTTTGATGCCGTACTGAATTCAGAAATAAATTATTCACCGTTGTAAATAAATAAGTCTTAGCTTTTAAAAAATCTATCTTAGAACAATTTTCCCAAATTTTGGCAAATGCATCTTGCACAAAGTCTAATGCTGCAGCTTTGTCTCCACATTTGTAAAACGCAAAATTATTAACCGCTTGAATATGTTCTAAATAAAAAGAATTAAAGTATAATTCTTCGCATAGTTTAGGTTTGGAACCACTCATAAATAGATTCTAATTTAGGATGACACAAAAATAGATATAAAAAATTTAAAATTTAATTGATTGAAATTCAAGAAATTAAGAGTTTGCTCGAATAAAATTCAAAAAAAGCGTAGGGTAAATTTAAAACTAAGAGTCTTAAAGTTGTGGAACAATAAAGTACAACACTATGAAACTTGACATTATCATCAAAATTATAGAAGCCCTTTTAAAAACAATTCTTGTACTTTGCATTTTAGCCTCCATAAAATTAATACTAAAAATAATATTCTAGAAAACCGTAGGGTAAAATTAAAACCAAGTGTCTTAGGTACAGAAAGCGAAAAAAATCGCTATGAAAAAGAAAAAAATCATTAACCCAAAACATTAAAATCATGAAAAATTTCAAATTATTAACCGCAATTTTATTAGTATCAATTTTATCATTTACATCTTGTCAAGATGAAATTGATAACGAAAACGGAAACCGCGAAAACACAAATAGTGCAAGTTCCCCTACTGCAAACAACCTAGAACGTTCCTCTATGTATGACGGCAGTTTTGACGATTTTTTAGACGGTATGTCTTGTTCATCAATATTATTACCTGTTACTGCAACAATTAATAATACCCAAATAACCATCATCAATGAATCGCAATACAACCTAGTTTTAAATATTCTAGGAGAGTTTACAAATGATGACGATAGTATTGAATTTCAATTCCCGCTATCTGTTAGATTGAGTAATTATACTGAAGTTGTCGTATCAAATCAAACTGAATATGATGCGTTGATGAATGCTTGTGAAGCCGCAGAAAACGAAGCCAAAAACGCAATTAATTGTTTAAATATTGATTTTCCAATTACTATTTTAACGTTCGATTTAAACGTTGACCAAACAGGAAGCGTTGTCATTGAATCTGAACAACAACTATACGCTTACATGAATAACTTTGGAGATGATGCGCTGTTTTCAGTAAACTACCCAATTACGGCCACATTAAATAGCGATACCGTTGTAGAAATTACTAGCGATATGGATTTAAGCACCAGAATAAATGAATGTTTAGGTATTGAAGATGATATGGACGAAGCTGAAGAAAATGCAGATAAATTAGAAAATATTTTAGTTGAAGGTACGTTTAAAGTAGAATCGTTTGTAGTTGCGGGCGTAAATACCGCTAACGATTATGCAGATTACACTATAGATTTCGCCAACGATTTATCATGTACTGCTAAAAACACAGCAAATGCCGCTATCGAAGATGTTCAAGGAACTTATACTGTAGCTTCTGAGCTAGACGTATTTTTATCATTAGCATTTTCAGGAAACGCAACTTTCGAATTATTAAACAACACATGGGAGGTAACAAGCTACTCAGAAAGCTCAATCTCTCTAAAAAGTACAACAAATGCTGCGATAACTCTAGTATTAACCCAAATCTAAAACTAGATCAGCATTTGCTTCGTATGTTATGGTAAAGCAGTTACCTTCCCCAAATGGTAGCTGCTTTCAATTTAAAAAAAACAATAAAAATGAAACAATATATATCAATAGCACTTTTGTTTGCAACGTTAATTTTTGGATGCTCTAAAGATGATTCAATTTCTCAGGAACAAAACAATCCAATAAATAAAGTTTTTAATAGACAAGCTACTGGAAGTTCTGCCAACGATTTGCTATCCAGCAACGCATTCAAAAGTATGGTTATTGAGCTCGTTTATGTTGAAGGTTTTGAACCTACTCAAACATCTATCGATAATTTCGTTTCGTTTTTAAACAATAGAACATTTAAACCGAACGGTATAACTGTTGAAAAACGAGTAATTCCATCACCAGGAAAAGACACGTTCACTATTGAAGACATTGCAGATATTGAAAAAGAAGAACGGGAAAACTACAACTCTAAAGATAAAATTGCTGTTTGGGCACTTTTTGTGGATGGTAAATCAGAAAATGATTCTGGAAATAAAGTAACACTAGGAACTGCTTATTGGAATACCTCATTTGTTATTTACGAAGAAACCCTTAAAAACTTAAGCAATAGCCCTTTTGAACCAGACAGAAGTTTATTGGAAACCACTGTAATTAACCATGAGTTCGGACACATTTTAGGGCTTACTAATTTAGGGTCTGAAATGCAAGATGAACATGAAGACGAAGAACACCCTAAACATTGTGATGTTGAAAGCTGTTTAATGTATTGGTCTGCCGAAACAGGAGCAGGTATAACAAACATGACCAACATGAATTCTGCACCACAATTAGACGCACAATGTATTGCTGACTTGCAAGCTAACGGCGGCAAATAAAACACCCCATTAATTTTAAATTTTAATACAATGAAAACTAAATTCTTAATTTTAGTAACAATACTGTGCGCAATGTTCAACTTAAATGCACAAGATCCAAACACATCTAAAACTGGCATAAAACTAGGTTACAACTTAGCCGCCATAAGTTTTGATGGCGATTCAGAAACAGGACAAAGACATGGATTTCATGCTGGATTTTATGGTGAATCATTTGTATCAAACGCTGTTGCTTTTCAAGTTGAATTACTGTATTCCCAACAAGGTTATGAGCTAAAAAATAATAGCGGTACGTTTACCCAAAAGCTCGACTATATTAACTTACCGCTTTTACTGAAAATATATCCTTCGGAAAACTTCTTTTTTGAAGCTGGTCCACAAGCAGGTTTTGCAATTAGTCATAAAGAAGAGTTTGATAGTAATTTCAATCTGTTCAATACTTCAAATGAATTTGAGCCTCAAAACTTTGATTGGGGCGTGAATTTTGGTGGCGGATTTAAAACCGATTCCGGGGTAAGCCTTGGTGTAAGATACCATCTTGGTTTGGGAGACATCTATGATGAAGGATCTCCTCAAAACAGAGTATGGCAATTTTCTTTAGGATTTGATTTCTAAAAAACCCAAATCATACTATTAATTAAAGAGACTGTATAAAAAAGTATATCATTAACTTTTTGTCACATTGAGCATTACTGAAATAAAATATATTTTTATTGAAAGTACCTTTTAAAGAAAGTGAAATGCATCGAAATTTAGAATTACAAGTTTTTCGACTGCGCTCAAAATGACATTAAAATTACTTTTTCATACAACTTATTTCTCATCGTTATCAAAAATCATTCAATAAAGACAACATTTCCATAGGGTAAAATAAAGTTTAAGTGTCTTATTAATGAATGCTCACTTAGAGCAAATTAATAACTTTAAAATTAAACGTTATGAAATTATTTAAAACATTAGTATTTGTATTAGCCATTGGTTTTTCTTGTCCAATCTATGCTCAAGAAACTGAAACCGGAAGCGAAAATACCATGGATAAAAAATCGTATTACGAAAAAAGAGCAGCAGAAGATGCTAAATTCGAGCAACAATTTAAAGCCGAAAATGAAACCGAAGAAGAAGCATTTTGGAAAGAACAAAAAGCTTATGAAAAAGAATTAAAACGAAAAGACAGAAAAGCACACCGTGCTTACATGAAAGGTAAAAGAGATGCGTATGCTGAACATTATGAGCATTGTGATTCGCATTGCCATCACGGACACCACTATTACAACCACGCATCTTTTTACTATTACAGATACGATGGCTATTATTATAACAGATACCCAAACAGAAGAAGTACTGTTAATACCAATGCAAGGGTGAGTACTCCACGAGTTCGTGTAGGTTTAGGATTGTAAATCCTATTTGAATTAGTCATAAATCCCAATATAGGAATAAAATACCTTGGGGCAAGCCCGCGAGGTATTAAAATTCTAAAAAGCGAAAACTAAATTCCAAAAAATAAAAACGCAACCATTTCTGGTTGCGTTTTATTTATAGATACAGACGCGATTAATCGCGTCTCCACTTTGAGATCGCGTCTCCACTTTGGGATCACGTTTTTTTGGGAAACGGGATGAACCGCGTTTTTTAGAAACGCGATGAATCGCGCTTTTTGGGAAACGCGATGAATCGCGTTTCTACTTCACTTCTTCAAAATCTACATCTTCAACATCACTACCTTCTCCTTGTCCGTTTTGACTGGCATCTGGTCCTGGTTGTGCTTCTCCTCCACCTTGTGCTTCGGCTTGCGCTTTGTACATTTCTTCAGAAGCTACCTTCCAAGCTTCGTTTATTTTATCTAAAGCTGGAGTAATTACCTCTAAATCTTTAGTTTCGTAAGCTTTTTTCAATTCTTCTAAAGCATCAACGATGGGTTGCTTTTTATCTTCCGATAATTTATCACCAAACTCTTCCAATTGCTTTTCCGTTTGGAAAATCATAGAATCAGCTTCATTCAGTTTTTGAGCTTGTTCAGCTGCAATTTTATCTGCTTCTGCATTTGCTTCAGCATCCGCTTTCATCTTTTGGATTTCTTCTTCACTTAAACCAGAAGACGCTTCAATTCTGATATCTTGTTTCTTACCAGTGGCTTTATCTTCAGCCGATACTTTAATAATACCGTTGGCATCAATATCAAACGTTACTTCAATTTGTGGTGTTCCACGTCTTGCAGGTGGAATATCACTTAAATGAAAACGTCCAATGGTTTTGTTATCTGCCGCCATAGCGCGTTCACCTTGTAATACGTGAATTTCTACAGAAGGCTGATTATCTGCCGCAGTTGAGAATATTTGCGATTTTTTGGTAGGAATCGTAGTATTCGCATCAATCAATTTTGTAAATACGTTACCCATAGTTTCAATACCAAGAGATAATGGCGTTACATCAAGCAGTAATACATCTTTAACATCTCCGGTTAAAACACCACCTTGGATACCAGCACCTAGAGATACAACTTCATCTGGGTTTACACCTTTACTTGGTGTTTTTCCAAAGAATTTCTCAACTGCTGCCTGTACCGCAGGAATACGTGTAGAACCACCTACTAAAATCACTTCGTCAATATCGCTTTTACTTAAACCAGCAGCTTTTAGCGCCGTTGAACATGGTTCGATAGTACGTTTTACTAAATCGTCAATTAATTGCTCAAATTTAGAACGTGTTAATGTGCGCACCAAGTGTTTTGGTCCACTTGCAGTAGCCGTAATATAAGGTAAGTTAATTTCTGTTTGCGCAGAAGACGATAATTCAATCTTTGCTTTTTCAGCAGCTTCCTTTAAACGTTGTAAAGACATTGGGTCTTTACGTAAGTCCATATTTTCATCTTTTTGAAACTCATCAGCCAACCAGTTAATGATTTTCTCATCAACATCATCACCACCTAAATGCGTATCACCATCTGTAGAAAGTACTTCAAATACACCATCTCCTAATTCAAGGATAGATACATCATGCGTTCCTCCACCAAAGTCAAAAACCACTATTTTCTGGTCCTTACCTTTTTTGTCCATACCGTAAGCTAAGGCTGCAGCGGTAGGCTCGTTAATAATACGCTCTACTTTTAAACCGGCAATTTCACCAGCTTCTTTAGTAGCCTGACGTTGAGAATCATTAAAGTAAGCAGGTACCGTAATTACAGCACGTGTTACCGTAGCACCTAAATAATCCTCAGCAGTTTTCTTCATTTTTTGAAGAATCATAGCCGATAATTCTTGCGGCGTATATAATCTGCCATCAATATCAACTCTAGGCGTATCATTATCACCTTTTACCACTTTATAAGGTACACGTTCTGCTTCTTTTTTAGACTCAGAATATTTATTCCCCATAAAACGTTTAATAGAATAAACCGTTTTAGTTGGGTTTGTTACCGCTTGTCTTTTCGCCGGATCACCAACCTTAATCTCACCGCCTTCTACAAAAGCAATTACCGATGGTGTTGTTCTTTTTCCTTCCGCGTTAGGAATAACTACTGGCTCATTACCTTCCATCACAGAAACGCAAGAGTTGGTTGTTCCTAAATCGATTCCAATAATTTTACTCATAATATATTTTTTTATTGTGTTGAATGTTCATTTTTAAACTCGGTGTGTATAAGTCAATCATTATGCCAACCAAAAAATTATGACATAGTGTCATATTTTAGTTTGCAGTTAGCAGTAGGAAGTCAACAGTAGGCAGTAAACAGTATTCAGTCTTACTCAAACCTCATAAAAGTCGCAGTAAACAGTGTCACTCATGCGTAATCAAACTTTGGACTTCTGTTATCCGTCTTCCATCAAAATTTTTCTTTTGGGCGCAACCATAAGGGTCGGGCTTCACTACTCGCTACCTTCTAAAAAGTCGGGGAGATCAATCACGCCGTTCAATCTCTAACGCGGGCAAGTCCGCAAAATTTCGTTTTTTTCCTGAGTTTATGGCGTACCTTTATAAGTAAGACAAGAAAAAACCAAAACATTAAGTAAATTCTCAAAAGAAAAGCATACTACTAATGAGAATCAAAGTACAGTATCCACGCCGCTACTATCCCTAACGCACTTGTTCGCTAAGTTCTGTTATAGCTGAAAATTTATTTTTTACTTGCGGAGGTTTTTCATCTTAAAATTCTATATAATAAATATTTACTTTTTTTTTAATATAGTTTTAGATTGCTAGTGCTCGTTCAATGTCATTAAGTTAAGACCTTTTCAAATGCTATCTTTTTGATTTTTAGTTATTTTAGGCTTAATTCGAGTGCGATATTTTCCTGTATTTCGTTCAAAAGACCTGTTTGGTCTTATTGGAA
>NZ_JBFDAE010000013.1:0-122164 GCF_040720935.1 Algibacter sp. 2305UL17-15 | reverse complement strand
GTCTTCGTTTAATAAATCTTCTGGTTTCATAAGTGTGTAAAATTTAAAGTTAATAAAATAAAAAACTCAGGATTGAATTCAATCCTGAGTTTTTGAAACTTACACACTTTATGGGTTAGTGCCGATGCAAAAGTCATTCCTTTTGAACCTGATGAAGACCATTAGATCACCGCTTGTTCTTCAGCATATTTAAGTACATATTTTCAACCTTCGTTCTTGCCCACGGCATTTTACGTAAAAACTTCAAACTAGATTTTACCGTAGGGTTGTCTGTGAAACATTTAATTTTAACAACGGTTCCCATATACTCCCAGCCATAGTGCGCCACCAAATCGTTAATGATTTGCTCTAGCTTTATACCGTGAAGTGGATTATTTGGTTGAGATTCCATTATAAATTTTCAACTAGACTTTTAATTTTTACAGCTTTTTCAAAATGATCCAATTTATGCGTTTGAATCCACCAAGTTGCCGCTTCCAGTAATAAATCGGGGTTCTCATTTTTGTTTTTGAAAAACGCATAAAAAGACACGCCTACGTTTTCGCCTTTTGCAGCAATTTTTTTATCGCAAATTGCAATGATTTTATCTTTTAAAACCTGTTGCATGATGTTCTATCTTCTTCTATCACTAGTGCGAGTAGGACGTCTAGATTTTGAGCTTCTATTGGAATTTCCAGAGTTATTTGAATTTCGATTAGAATTTCTGTTCTGTCTCCCTTGACCTTGTTTTATAGGCGCTGTAGATGCATTCGGATCTGGTTCAAAACCTTCTATAATTTGTACAGGCAATTTCATTTCAATCAACTTTTCAATGTCTCTTAAAAAAGAAGTTTCATCTGCACTCACTAAAGACAAGGCTTCTCCGCTTGCTCCTGCTCTTCCTGTTCTCCCAATTCTATGTACATAATCTTCAGAGATATTAGGCAATTCAAAATTGATAACGTGTGGCAATAATGGAATATCCAAGCCACGTGCTGCAATATCGGTTGCTACCAATACACGCACTTTTCCACTCTTAAAACCAGCCAATGCTTTTGTTCTCGCACCCTGACTTTTATTACCATGAATAGCTGCAGCAGTTATGCCAGATTTAATCATTTTTTCACAAAGCTTGTTCGCGCCGTGTTTCGTTCTGTTAAATACCAAAACTTGTTTCCAATTGCCTTCGGAAATTAATTTGATAATCAAACCCGTTTTTAAGCCTTTTGCTACTCTGTAAACTTTTTGGGATATAGCTTCAACAGTTGTGTTTTCTGGTGTTGCCTCAACTTGTACAGGATGATTTAAAATCCCATGTGCCAACTTCTTGATATCTTTTGAAAAGGTTGCCGAAAACATCAAATTCTGACGTTTCTCTGGCATGGATTTAATGACCTTTTCAATATCTCTTAAAAAGCCCATATCCAACATTCTATCAGCTTCATCTAAAACAAAAATCTCTACACGCTTCAACGATAATAAGCCTTGATTTTGTAAATCCAATAAACGCCCTGGAGTCGCCACCAAAATATCAACACCTTTACGAATAGTTGCAGCTTGAGGTTTTTGATTAACGCCTCCAAATATAACAGCACTTCGCAAATTTAAAAACTCGCTATATTCTCTAACATTAGCATAAACTTGTGCTGCCAATTCTCGCGTTGGCGTTAAAATCAACGCACGTATGGGTCTGTATTTTTCTTTCGGATTTTCAGAAAGTATGTGTAAAAGCGGCAATGTGAAACCTGCTGTTTTTCCTGTCCCTGTTTGTGCCGATGCTAATACATCCTTTCCTTCTAAAACTGGAGGAATTGCTTTTTGTTGAATAGGACTTGGGGTTGTGTATCCTTTTTTGCTAACGGCTTTTAGCAAGGCTTCGGATAAGCCTAAAGATTGAAATGACATATATTGTGTTTATGAAGGCTCTTAATTGAGCGTTTGAGATAACAAAACATAATGCATTCTACCCCCTTCTTATTATTAAAGGCGCAAAGGTACGGCTAATTTTAGGATTACTAATTAAGCAGACCCCATCAAAAAAACTCCCGATACTGCAGCACTCTAAAATCAAACGTATTAAATTCTCGATTTTTAGCTTTTAGCTGTTTGTAAAGTCGTAATCTGCTAATTGAAATATTTGCTGCTCCTGAGCCAGAAGTTAGGGAAACGGTTTTGATGGTTCGGTTTGATGTAGCAGATTCCCGCGCTTCGCTCGGAATGACGAATTCGTGTATTCGTGGCACTTCATTTGAAACCAATTCTAATTTTAAATCATAGGTTTTTAAATGCTTTCTGAAGAAATATTCTGGACCGTTTTTACTGTTTCCACCTGTAAATAAAAGGGTGTCAATGTTCGGGAATTTTTTAAGATAACCAATAATATCGCGCAGTTTTATATTTTTCATTCCTAAATCTGATGCATCTACTTTTTCGCGTTCCGCACTTTCTACAATATCACAGACGCCTATGTTATGCTGAATTAAAAATTCTTTTCGCTGTTGAATAGCTTCATCGGAATTATCGAAACGCAACTTCAGATTATGCATTTTATCAATATACAACCAAAGGGAATTGTAATAACTGCCGTAACAAAAATCGACATCCTTTTCAAAAAGGTCACCTGTTGAAAATCGTAGCGGTGGTAATGTACCAACAATTAGTTTTGTGGTATCTTTTTGAATAAATGGTTGGTATGGGTGTTTGTGGATAAACATAGATTTGATTCCTGGAACAACAAACTTAACAGTTAATCACTTGTTAATAATTTGTTCTGGGGATTATTTTTTTGTAAGTTATAACAAGCATTCAAAATTAATTAAGATTCCCTCCCGATAGTTATCGGGATTCGTGGGAATGACAAATACTATAACTCAATGGGAAAAGGCGATAAAAAAACAAAACGGGGTAAAATTAACAGAGGCACGTTTGGCGCAAGAAGACCAAGAATTAAAAAGAAACCTAGCGTTGAACAAAAAATTAATGTTGGCAGTAAAGCCAAAGTGAAATAACTATAATGTTGCCAAGAGCTTTTCGGCTTCGGTCATGGTATTTCCGTATAATCTTTTGTTTGGCTTTGTCATGTGTTTTCCTTCGGAAACCAAGGATTCTAATATTTCTTTAGCCTCTTCTTTTTTATTAATACTCAATAAGAAATTGGTGTAAATTAAACGTTCATCATAAAATGAAAAACGAATGTCTATGGCGCTAAGATTCTCTTCCGCTTCTTCTACCCTACCTAGTTTTTCAAGTGCTAAACCGTATAAAAACTGCGTTCTTGATTTTTTAAATTCGTTATGTGTTTTAATTTGTTCAGCATAAATTACTATACTTTTATCATCTCCAATCTTATGAAACGCTTCAATCATTTTTTGAATGACATAAAAATCATTTTGGATACTTCCGTCTAGTGCTTCTTTATAATTTTCAATTGCATTTTGATCATCTCCTATTTCTAAATAGGCATCAGCAAGATTCACTCTATTTTGATACGATTCCGAAAACTCCAATTGCTTTTCTAAGTCTTTAATTTTTTTGGTAGGGTTGATAATATTTGTGATTTCTGAAGTCAATTTTTCAGCATCGCGCTTGTTATAAACTTGAGTTATTAGATATATTATACAGCCAATTAAAGGCAACAAAAAAATTAAGATCGCCCAATAAAAGGAGTTTCTATTTTTATACATGTGGTATAAACAGTAGGCTTGAAATGCTATTATAAAGTAGAAATACATGCGTAGTTATCAGATTATTTTTAGGATAAACATAATGAAAATTCCAAAGATGACAAGAGAAAGTGCATGCTCTAATTTAAGCGTCATTGAAAATGAAACGAAGCAATTTCAAACATTAAAGATCCTAGATTCTCGCGTCATACTTCCTCGGAATGACAAAACCACATAATTTAGGCGTCATTGCGAATGAAATGAAGCAATCTAAAACATTGGAAGACAAATCCTAGATTCCCGCGTCATACTTCCTCGGAATGACAAAACCACATAATTTAGGCGTCATTGCGAGTGAAACGAAGCAATCTCATAAATGGAAAATCCTAGAATCCCACGTCGTACCTCCTCGGAATGACGAAATCATCGAATAAAAATTAAGTCATTTTCATTAGACATATCTTCGCTAAATCCATAATCCATATAGTTAAAGCCCTTTAAATCGTCTATAGTTGCCGCATTGGTATCCACAATGTATCTTGCCATTGCACCTCGTGCTTCTTTGGCGAAAAATGAAATTACTTTATACTCGCCGTTTTTAAAATCCTTGAAACTAGCAGTAATCACAGGTACTTTTAATGCTTTTGTGTCAACTGCTTTAAAATACTCGTTACTGGCTAAATTCAAAAACAGCTCATCATCTTCAAGTTCTTCGTTTAAGGATTTTGTGATGTCTTTTTTCCAGAATTCGTATAAATTCTTTTTTACACCAACTTTTAATTTGGTGCCCATTTCTAAGCGATAGGGTTGCATTAAATCCATTGGTTTCAATACACCATATAAACCTGAAAGAATTCGAACGGTGTTTTGAAGCATTTCTAGTTTTTCCTCTGGAATAGTGTATGCATCCAAACCACGATATACATCGCCATTAAAAGCATAAATCGCAGATCGTGCATTTTCTGGCGTAAAAGGTAATTCCCAATCTTGATTCCGTTGGTGGTTTAATTGTCCCAAAGCATCAGAAATACTCATGAGCTTTGATAAGCCTTTTGCCGATTTTGTTTTAAGCAGTTTATTTAAACGCTCCGATTGTTTTAAAAACTGAGGTTCGGTATGTTTATCAATTGGTAATGGGCTTTCGTAGTTTAACGACTTTGCTGGTGATAATACTAGTTTCATAGAATAAACTCTTTTTGTCATTCCCTCGGATCCCGATAGCTATCGGGAGGGAATCTCTTGTTTCTTTCATTTCAAAGTTACGATTCCTTGTTTAGTTTTGGGATTTTGGATTAGAATAATTTGTGATAAGCTTTTAAGTTGTGCTTATACACTATTGTCTTTGTAGATATTTTCAGCTATATTCGTTAAACATTCTTAATAACTATTAAAACTAAACTTTATGAAATTAGAAAATATCTTAGATAAACTTGGCTCAATAGAAAAAAACTCGTTTATCAAAATTATTGATAATATCATATCTAAAAATCCAAAAAACAGTAAAGAAATCGACAAGATTTTAAGCTCATCAGATAAAGGTTTAAAATCAGTTGACAATCAAAATATTTCAACAATTTTCTCATTAACATTGTCTGAATTTCAAGACCAAATTAAGTGTGAATTTCAAGAAATCACTTCTCAATTGGATATTTTAATTGACATAATTATTCGAGATGGTAACTGTATAATGAAACAAGATTGGTTCTCAAGATTATATGAGAATGAAATAAAGCATTTAAAAAACAAAATAAAAGGACTGAATGCAGATTTTAATAATGATAAATCAGAATTAAGTATTTCTCGAAAAAGAGATTATAAAATCTATAAATCTTGTTTGGAAACTGCTTATACTAATGATATTGAAAATAATAGAGATGAGAAAATAACTTCCGACGAATTATCGATAATTTTAACACTATCAAAACAGCTAGGACTTTCACAAGAAGAAGTAAAATTGATAAATTATTCAATTTTACCAATTAAAAAACTTGATATACAAGATGTAATTAAGGGTTTGAAAAATATTGGAGTTATATTTTACTCAAATAAAGAAAACACCATTTATGTAGCCGATGAAATGGTAAGAATGTTAAGAAGAGTCAGAAAAAAAGAAGTTGCTGAAAAATTCTATCGTAGAACTTTAAAACTTTTAAGAGAACCAATAATTAATCAAATTGCTAAAGAACATAATATTAATAGGAAGCTATCTTATTCCCAAAAAATTGAAGAAATTATAAAAGAAGGGGTTTCATTCACTAATCTTCTTTTAGAAGACATTTACAAAGCAGGAAGTACATTAACAGAAAAGAAAAAAACTTTGAATGAGCTTTGCGAAAAAGGTCTAAATATTAAAAATCTTAAAGGCAGTATTTTAGATGATAAAATAAATAGTTTAATTGAGCATTTTGAAATTGTAGAACGTGACGAAAAAGTAGGTATTTCAATAGACGGGTTTGACAAGTTTTTGATGGAGATAAATAATTCATTACCCAGACTAAATAAGCAAATAAAAGAACAATTTGAGTTACAAGATGAATTTGTACTTAAAGCAGATTTTTTACTTGATTACAATATCAAACCTAGAGATATTTTAGACTTAATAGAAAAACAAGATTTAACTAAATTTATAAAGGACAATGGTATTAAACAGCGTGGAGATGATATTTTAAATATTCTCGAACACTATAAAGATGTTGAAAACCTATATTTGGAAAACTATGAAAACGTAGCTTACAGAAATTTAAATTTACTTAAAGAGAATGGTATTTTAGTAAAAGAAAGTGAACTTGGAATTAAATTCGAAGATTTAACAAAAGTCATTTTTAAAAGTCTAGGCTTTAATGTGGATGACGCGTTTAAAAACCAACTAAATACTAAAAAAGATATGATAGATATTCTTTTAAACTTAGGTAATAACGAAATAATTATTGTTGAATGCAAGACAAGCAAAGAAAGAGGTTATAACAAATTTAGTACTGTTTCCAGACAATTGAAATCTTATCAAAACTTGGCTCTTAAAAATGATTTGAGAATTTTAAAGATTTTACTTGTTGCACCAGAGTTCAGCGATGATTTTGTGACAGATTGTGAAATGGATACTGAAATGAATCTATCGTTAATTACAGCCTCTACTATATCGAATATTTCAGAGGCTTTTAAAACATCAAAGTATTCTGAATTCCCTCATGTTTTATTCAGGGATATTGTTATTAATGAAGAACGAATTTTAAAAGCTCTCAGCAAATAAACTTCTGATTTTGTTAGTTTACAAGTAATTAAAAAAAACAAACCCAAACAACCCAACGTGAACAAACTAAAAAAACACAAATTAATTCTTAGCAGAAGACTAAACCAAAACGAGGAATTAAAAAAGATTGCCTCAATAGAAAACAAAACACTCCAAAACGTTTTAAATGCATTTAAATTAGCCAAAACAAACACCCACAAAAAAGAGGATATTATTGCGTTTAACAATTGCGAAACTTACAGAGACAAACTACTTATTGATGCTACGGAGATTACTTATGAAATATTTTCTTTGGATGAAACTGCCTTGGTTCAAGATATTTGTAGAAAAGCGGCTTCTAAGGAAAAATGGTGTCGGTTTTTGTATTACATGGTAAAAAACACAGAAAACCCCAATATTTTGGAGATAGGCACTAACCTTGGTATATCTGGTTCTTATATGCTCGAGGCGATGAAAGGCAAAAACGGAAAATTTATTACAATGGAAGGTTTACCACAACTTTGTAGCATTTCTGCTGCACAATTTTCAACAATCGTTTCTCCTTCAAATTTTGAAGTGGTTCAAGGTTTATATGATGACACATTCCCGAAAGTCATTGAAAAAGACATAACTTATGATTTGATATTTATTGACGGAAACCACAAAAAAGAACCAACACGAGACTATTTTAATGCTCTGAAATCTAAAATTAAACAATCGGCGATATTTGTTTTTGATGATATTTATTGGAGCGACGGGATGAAAGAAACTTGGGAAATTATTAAAAAAGACAGCAACGTTAATTTCTCAATGGACATGTATGAACAAGGCATCGTGGTTATTGATAAAAATGAATCATTACCTAAAAAGCATTTTAACTTGCATCTTTCTTATTGATTTATAAGGTGTATTTGTAATGAATTTATTAGTCATTCGAAAAAAAACAACCTTCAGTGCAAGGTAATGACCCTCTGAAGTTGAGACCTTTTAGGTTTTTGAGACCTGAAAGGTCTAGAATATGAAGACCAATCATAAAAGCAAACTTGACTTTGTAGCATAAAAAAAAAGAAAATGATAGCATTTTTACACACCTCGAAAGTTCATATAGAACGCTTTGAAGCATTGGTTAGAAAATACAATAAAGCCATAGAGACTAAACATTATGTGAATAAAGAGCTACTGGATAATGCGCTTTTAAATGGTGTTACAGATACCTCCCTTTTTAATATAGAGCTTGAAACTATTAGAAAAGACAGACCTTTGCTTTTAATTTGTACCTGTTCTACCTACGGCAGCGAAAGCGACAATCACGAGGATGTTTATAGAATTGATAAACCTATTATTGACTATTTAGTCTCTAATTACACCAAAATAGGATTGGTTTATACCGCAAATTCTACCAAAACCGTAAGTGAGAATTTAATAGTAAAGCTTGCAGCAGAAAAAGGTAAAACCATTGAAATTGTAAATTGCGATTGTTCTGAATACTGGATTCATTTTGAAAATGGCGATTTCACCACTTATGAAAAAGAAATTGCCAAAAACATTAAAACTATGGCTTCTAAAGTAGATGTTATTTTCTTAGCTCAAGCTTCTATGGAAGGTGCAAAACACTATTTAACTGATATTAAAAAAGAAGTTTATACAAGCCCTGAATTTGGGATTGCACAACTTTTAAAAAAGGTTTAATGTTTAGCCGAATCTTTGCATCTGCTGGTGCTAGTTTGTAACTAGTACCCCACTAAAAACGTAACATAAGGACACCAGTTACAAACTTCCAGGAAGCGATGCAACAAATGAAATCATTTCAAAAACTAAAATTTCTGAGATTCCTGTCTTGGCAGGAATTTACAACTCCTGATACTTAGAATACCCGCGCCATTTTTCGATACATTGTACCATATCGTCTGGGACTGGGGTTTCAAAACGCATAAATTCTCCCGTTGTAGGGTGCTTAAATCCTAGGGTCTTGGCATGTAGTGCTTGCCGAGGCAATACTTTGAAACAATTATCTACAAACTGTTTGTATTTTGTAAAAGTGGTGCCTTTTAAAATAGCATCGCCTCCGTAACGAGCATCGTTAAACAGTGTGTGTCCAATGTGTTTCATATGCACTCGGATTTGGTGCGTGCGCCCCGTTTCCAGTTTGCAGGACACCAAGGTTACGTAGCCCAAACGCTCTAGGACTTTGTAGTGGGTTACGGCGGGCTTGCCTTTTTCGGCTTCGTCATCTAGATAGACAATATTTTGGAGTCGGTTTTTAGGATGGCGCCCGATATTGCCTTCAATAGTGCCTTCATCTTCTTCAACATTTCCCCAAACTAGGGCAACATATTCGCGCTCGCTCGTTTTTTTTGCGAATTGTAATGACAAATGAGACATGGCCTGTTCGGTTTTGGCAACCACCAATAATCCGCTGGTGTCTTTATCTATACGATGTACCAAACCTGGGCGTTCGCTGGAATTGTTTGGTAAGTTATCGAACCTGTAAATCAATCCGTTAATTAAGGTTCCGGAATAGTTTCCGTGTCCTGGATGCACCACGATACCTGCTGCTTTATTTACCACCAACAAATCGTCGTCTTCATAGATAATATCCAATGGCATGTCTTCGCCTACCAATAAGTCCTCAAAGGGTTTGTGGGCAAACAACACCCTAATATTATCTAAAGGCTTTACTTTATAATTGGATTTTACGGGTTCATCATTCACTTGAATGCCGCCGTATTTTGCAGCAGCTTGAATTTTACTTCGTGTGGCATTCTCTATAAAATTCATGAGATACTTATCGATACGCAAAGGTGCTTGCCCCTTATCTACCGTAAATGAGTAATGTTCATGTAAATTATCTTCTTCGGGTAATTGCGGTCCGTTTTCTTCCATGATATGCAATAGTTTTTCTAATGCTAAGGACGGTTTCCGTTGCCCAGCACCAAGTCTATTTTAGAAGTTTTCGGTAGTTTTTCTCCTGGACTAATTGGTTTGCCATCATACCTCAATTGCAACACAATATCTTTTCCGAGATTGTCAACATAAGTAATTTTGCCAACTTGAAACCCTAAGGCTTCTAAATTCGGTTTTGCTTGCCTAAAAGTACGTTCTCTTAAATCTGGCACTAAAATTTTACGGTAGCCAGATGGATTTAGCGTGAGGTATATTTTGCGATCTTCCTTTACTTTTGTGCCTGAAACTGGTTCTTGTTCTATCACAGAAAACTTAGGATAATCTGGGTTGAAATTAGCCGAATCTTGGATTTGCATGACCAAATTGTTTTCTTTCAGTTCCATTTCGGCAACACTAATTGATTTTCCGGTAAGGTTAGGCACCGTTTCAAACTCGCCGTGATTGGTAGTTGATTTTAACCATTTAAGCATTAAAAAACACAAAACCACAATGGCTATTAATGCTAATGCTAATTGTTTTAGGAATGTTTTACTGAAAAGAAATTTAAAAATACTCATTTACAGGTTTTTCGATTAGGCAAATATACTCAAAAACAAATAGTTTTTTTAGAATTTTAGAGGCAGTTGTTTTTTTCTTTATCAAGACAAAGTTTTCAAGCATAGCCTAAGCTACGGTTTAAAATTTTAACGCAGGAAAAGAGAAAAAGAACAAGTTTAAAAAACTAAAAACTGTTTTTTTTGAGCATAAAACAGAACTGTTTTTTCTTTTGCAATTTATATGATATTTTAGCCTCACTAATTTAACTAACTTTATTTACGTTTTATTGTTGGGTTTAGTTTACATAATATTCATTAATAATAGATTCCCGCCTTCGCGGGAATGACAAAAAAACATATATGAAAAATATAGCCATAATCATGGGCGGTTATTCTAGTGAATATAAAATATCGTTAACCAGCGGCAATGTGGTTTTTGAGACTTTAGACCGAACGAAATACCATCCCTATCGCATTCATATTTTTAAAGATAAATGGGTGTATGTTGATGAAGAAGACACAGAGTTCCCTATCGATAAGAATGACTTTTCCATAAATGTTGGCAGTTTTAAAACCACTTTTGATTGTGTATTTAATGCCATTCATGGTTCTCCAGGGGAGGATGGCTATATGCAAGGGTATTTTGAATTGTTGGGGATTCCACACACGAGTTGCTCAATGTATCAAGCTTCGGTAACTTTCAACAAACGGGATTGTTTGAGCATTTTAAAGCCTTACGGCATTAAAACTGCGGCATCGTACTATTTAAATTTAGGCGATCCTATTGATGAAGATGCTATTATCAAAAAAGTAGGTTTACCGTGTTTTGTAAAAGCCAATAAAGCTGGTAGTAGTTTCGGCGTGAGCAAAGCGCACCACAAAGAAGATTTGCAAAAAGCCATTAACGTGGCTTTTAAAGAAGATGATGAAATTATTATTGAATCGTTTTTAGATGGTATCGAGGTTTCGGTTGGTGTGATTACTTATAAAGGTGAAACCAAAGTTTTGCCAATAACCGAGATAGTTTCTGAAAATGATTTCTTTGATTATGAAGCTAAATATCTAGGAAAATCTCAAGAAATCACACCTGCCAGATTAACTACCGAGCAAGAAATAAAAGTAACGGTATTGGCGAGAAAAGTCTATGAGGTGTTGAAAATGAAAGGTTTCTCCAGAAGTGAATTTATTTTTAAAGATGATGAACCGCATTTATTAGAAATGAATACTGTGCCTGGGTTAACCAAAGAAAGTATTTTACCGCAACAGGCTGCTGCTGCAGGTATTTCATTGCCAGATTTGTTTGATAATGCAATACAAGAGGCAACAAAGCCTCCCCTAACCCTTCAAAAGGAGGGGAACCAAAGCTAAACAAAGATTTGTATATTTACACCGTATTAATTTCTCCCCCTTTGGGGAGATTAAGAGGGTTCCCGCCTTCGCGGGAATGACAAAAAAGCAATTTAATGAAACGTGCACTATTCCCAGGGTCTTTTGACCCTTTAACTTTAGGACATTTAGACATCATTAAACGTGGTGTGACACTTTTTGATGAAATTATTGTAGCTATTGGTGTGAATGCCGATAAGAAATATATGTTTTCTTTGGAAGAACGTCAACAATTTATTAGAGACGCTTTTAAAGATGAACCTAAAGTAAAAGTGGTCGCTTATGAAGGTTTAACAGTTGATTTTTGTCAAAAAAATGATGTGGATTTTATCTTAAGGGGTTTAAGAAATCCAGCAGATTTTGAATTTGAAAAAGCCATTGCACATACCAACAGAGATCTTGCGCCTATTGAAACTGTATTTTTATTGACCTCAGCACAAACGTCTTACATTGCTTCTTCTATTGTTCGAGATGTGATTCGAAATAATGGGGATTATACATTGTTGGTACCTGATAGTGTTCGGGTGAAATAAATGAGTTTTCAGTCGCAGTCGCAGTAAATGGTCAATTTCATTCAAATTAGGTCATTAAAAATAATGGTTCACTTCCATTACTTTTCTAGATAATCTAAAAAATAGTGTAACATTTTGGTCAAATTATCCACATATAAGTAGTTAATAACCAAAACCATGAAACACAATATCACATATTTGTTTTTTAAGTTGAAACTGCTTCAGCCTTCTGAAAGTGCGATTACCTATTGGATGGATACAAATGCTATTGATAAATTAGAATATACTTTAAAACATGGTAATTATAATACTAGAAAGTTAGCTGCTGAAGCTTTGGAGCTAGTTGGACGGTGTTCTTCTGTTCCTGTTTTATTGCATGCTATGAATGATAAAGTTCAGAATGTCTCTATTGCGGCTTTAAATGCATTAGAAGCTTTGGGCTGTCATGAGGATCTTGTGATATCTATTACCAAAAAACGTTTTAATTGGGTAAAAGAGCTTCGCGATAAAGAGGTTAAACTTAATGCTAATGTGGAGGCAAACAAAGGTAAAAAACATACTATTTACCGTTGGGAGCGCGCTAGTAAAAAATCTTTTGATCGGGTTAAGGAGCAGTTGAAGCGGTCTATTCGGTAGCATTGATTTTCTTGCAAAAATATTTTCTCGCAAACCTGCCTGCCGGCAGGCAGGGTCGCAGAGGCGCAAAGAGTTTTGTCTGTAATTATAAAATCTGAACTTTATGGACAACTCCGAACTCCAAACTCTGAACTCTGAACTCTGAACTCTGAACTCTGAACTCTGAACTTAAAACTTAAAACTTATATTCAGAAAGGCCTTTAGGAAATGCTTCAGGATTTTCGGCTAAATGATAACGTGGATCGTCTATCCCTTCTTCAATAACCTCTCTAAACTTAGGACTTGCTTTGTATAAGAGTATTTTACAGTCTTCACTTAGATGCTTTAATTTTAGTGATTTACCTGCTGCTTCGTATTTTTCTACGAGATTAGTTATCGCTTCTAGAGCAGAATGATCACTTACGCGAGATTCCACAAAGTCGATTTCAACGTTATCTGGATCGTTTTTTACATCGAACTTTTCGTTAAATGCCTTAATTGACCCGAAGAATAAAGGGCCCCAGATTTCGTAAACTTTTGTACCATCTTCCCTCATGCGCTTACGGGCTCTAATGCGTTTGGCATTTTCCCATGAGAATACCAGTGCACTTATAATTACTCCAGCAATTACAGCTATTGCCAAGTCTTTCCAAACTGTAATTAAAGATACTGCAATTAATATAATGGCATCGCTTAAAGGTATTTTTCCTAAAATTCTGAAACTACTCCAAGCAAATGTGCCTATGACAACCATAAACATAACACCTACCAATGCTGCAATTGGTACTTGTTCTATTAAACTAGAGGCGAATAATATAAAGATTAAAAGTGCAACTGCCGCAACCAGACCAGAAAGCCTGCCACGACCACCACCTTTTATATTGATTAAAGATTGCCCAATCATAGCACAACCTCCCATACCTCCAAAGAAACCGGTAATAATATTTGCGCCTCCCTGCGCCATACATTCTCTGTTTGTATTTCCCCTAGTTTCGGTTAACTCGTCTATTAAATTTAGAGTCATTAAAGATTCTATTAAACCAATAGCTGCTAATATCAAAGCATAAGGCCCAACAAACCATAAGGTTTCTAAATTGAATGGTACTTTACTAAAAATGGCTGTTTGAAATTTTGGTAGTCCACCTTTTAAACCTTCTCCACCACCGTCACGAATAAAACTACCAACTGTGGCAACATCTAAATTTCCAAAAATCACAATTGCAGAAACTACTAGAATGGCTATTAAAGCTTCTGGTAATTTTTTGGTTAGTTTGGGTAAACCAAACATGATTCCCATGGTTAATACAACCAAACCTAACATTATCCAAAGAGAATCTCCGCTAAACCAGTCTCCATTGGCATCTTTAAATAAATTTAATTGAGACATAAAAATAACAATCGCCAACCCGTTAACAAACCCCATCATTACTGGGTGCGGAATTAATCTCACAAATTTTCCTAGCTTTAAAACGCCTGCCAACATTTGTATGATTCCCATTAAAATAACGGTTACGAATAAATAGTAAAGCCCTAACTGTTCTCCTTCTGCTCCCATGGCATTTCCATCTGCAACTAAACTTACCATTACTACTGCTAAAGCCCCTGTAGCACCGCTAATCATCCCTGGGCGACCTCCAAAAACGGAAGTGATTAAACCAACCATAAATGCTGCATATAAACCCACTAAAGGATCTACGCCTGCAACAAAGGCGAATGCAACGGCCTCTGGAACCAATGCTAAAGCAACGGTTAATCCACTTAAAATATCATTTTTGGCATTTTTGGTGCGCTTTCTAAAAAACTCGGTCATGGTTTATTTTTTTCAAGCTGCAAATTTACAGTTTAAAACAGGATGCACAAGTATTGCACCTATAATTTGTAGTGTAATTATTTTAAAACCTTTATGTTACCGGTTGGTAATGGTTTTCAACCCATTCTAAAGCCTCTCCTCTTTTATTAAAAAGTTTGATATTCCAATCTTGTTCTTCGTTCATTTGAATCAAGGTTTCGGTTGACATTAATGCACCTGCAGAACCTACAACAACCGCCATTAAATGAATTTGTTTTAAATTGGCAATTGTTTTTTGGGCTTCAAAAGTATAGGAATAGGAGTTCTTTTTATTAATAATTAATGAAAAGGGAGCTTTTAAATAGCTTAATAAAAAATCATGGTACAAGTCCACCATAACCTCATTCATTACAACGCCTTCGTTAATAATCACTTCTGCTAAGTCTTCTTCCAATATAATAATAGTGCCAAACGAGAGCTTATACTCTTTCATAGTTCTTCTTCTTTGAGAGAAAATTTACATTCGTTAATAGCAACTAACAAGACTAAGTTAGGCTTTTTATTTTAAACTAAAGACCTAATATTTGCATAAGAATTTTTGAGTGCCTTTTTGGTTTTCTTTTTACCCAACCATTTTACTTTGGTAATCCCTTCTTTTTCTTGCGGATAGAGCTTTCCATCAAAAGAAGTTTTCATTTCAAACCAATAGGTTATTTTTATTTTATAACGTCCTCTGCGTTTAAAAATATGGTAGGTGGTTTCTAATGGTTTTACAATTTCAAGTCCAGTAACTCCGGTTTCTTCTTCAACTTCTCGAATAGCAGTTTCCTCAATGTTTTCTTTACCTTCTATTTTTCCTTTAGGCAAATCCCATTTCCCATTTCTAAAAATGAACAACACTTTTCCGTCGTCATTATATACCTTACCGCCTCCTGCAACTACATTTGGTAATTTTTTTAAAAACTTCTTAAGAAGTTTCTTTTCATTTTTATGAACTAAACGTGCTTCTTCAAGCGAGCTTTCATTAAGCTTTCTTATCACATTTCTAAGAAGGACTCTACTGAGTTTGTAGTTTTTAACCCCTTTATCATCAGAAGTTTCAGTACTTAAAACCATCGGTTTATCACCAACAAATATTTTATACATACAGAATTTATAGCTATTTAAGATTTGGTAAAAATATCATTTTTAACTTCAAACCAACAATTGTTGAAAAAAATAATTTATTCGTCAAAAACTGGCAATATAAAACTAAATATATGTTTAATTTTGCGCTATGATTTTTAACAAAGATATCGCAAAAAAAACCGCAGAGGTTTTGCTGCAAGTTAACGCCATAAAACTAAGTCCGAAAGCACCTTTTACATGGGCCTCTGGGTGGAAATCGCCAATTTATTGCGACAACCGCATTATACTATCCTTTCCTCCTATTCGCAATTACGTGCGAGAAACCATGGCGAAACACATTGAACGCCAATATGGGAAACCCGATGTTATTGCTGGAGTTGCTACTGGTGCCATTGGTATAGGTATGTTGGTTGCAGAATATTTAGGATTACCATTTATTTATGTAAGACCTGATGCTAAGGGTCATGGCAGAAAAAACCAAATTGAAGGTTTTATTGAAAGCGGACAAAATGTTGTTGTTGTTGAAGATTTAATTAGTACAGGAAAAAGCAGTTTAAATGCTGTTAAAGCCTTGAGAGATGCCGGTATTAATGTAAAAGGCATGGTAGCAATATTTACCTACGGTTTTGAAATTTCTAAAGCCAATTTTGAAAAAGAGAATGTAACATTACATACTTTGGGCAACTATGAAAGTTTGCTAGAACAAGCTTTACAAACAAAATACATCACAAAAAAAGAATTGGACACATTGACGGAATGGAACACCAATCCTAGTGAATGGAACGCTATTTGATAAAAATGTACGTTGTTTAGTTGAAAAGTCGTTTAGACGGACAACTAAACGTCTTAACAAATAACAACTTAACAACATTATGAATTTAGAATCTCCAAAAGTTAGTGTATCTAAAACTCCTGAAGAAGTATTTAATTTTATATCAGATGTGAAAAATTTTGAATCGTTAATGCCAGAAAACATTAGTAAGTTTGAAGTTCTTGGTGATGATAAATTTTTATTCGCTTTAAAAGGCATGCCAGAAATCATCCTTAAAAAGAAAGCAGTTAGACCACCCAATAAAATTGAATTTGGTGCGGCAGGAGGTAAAATAGACTTTTCTTTAGTAGCACATATTTTGGAAGGTGCTGACACGGATAGCGATGTGAAATTGGAATTTAGCGGCGACTTTAACCCAATGATGAGCATGATGATAAAAGGTCCAATAAGCAAGTTTATTGAAACACTTGTTACTAACTTACCTAAGTCTGTTTAATACAGTAACGTTATATCTTTTAAGTCAAAAGACTTTGTAATATCATCTTCTATCAGTACTTGCAAGTTTCCCGTTTCTAAAACAGATTTTATATATCCAGAAAACAAATTGCCCTCAGCATCCCTAAATGTTGAGGGTTTATTTTTTCTGAATAGACAAGATTCGTAGTCTTCTTTTAATGGGTTCAAACTCCCGCTTTCTAAAAGGGAGAAATAATGTTTCAAATTGAAAATTATAGACGCCAACACGTCGTCTAAATTGAAAACTTTACCTGTAATCATTTTTAGTGAAGATGCATTTGGCAAATCATTAAATTCCGTTTGGTTCACATTTAAACCAACGCCAATTATTGAGCCATTAACAACCCCTTGTTTTATGACATTTTCAATTAGAACCCCACAAATCTTCTTGTTTTGTGACAAAATGTCGTTAGGCCATTTAATGAACAATTGCGGAATTAAGAGCTCATTTAAACTATGATGCAAAGCCAAAGAAGTCGCAATACTTAGGTAGAAAGGATATTCTATTTCAAACTCAGAAGTATCTATAAACACACTAAACATCAAGTTTTTTGATGATTCTGACGACCAAATTGCTCCCATTTGCCCACGCCCATTTGTTTGGTGTTTTGCCGTAACAACCGTAAAATTTTCCACAGATTGAGTGCTAATTAGTTCCTTTAAAAAACTATTCGTGGAGTCAATGGCATCAAGTTTGATTATAGGCATTTAGAGGTTATTTTTAGTATTTAAAATCTTGTGATAATTTTAAAGTATAAAGAACTAAAAAAATAATAACTTTGCACAAATTAAATAAAATTAATGGCGAAAGAAAAAATAAGCGCAGATCAGTTAATATCAGTTATCATTAGTGGGATTGAGGATGTTAAAGGCAACGAAATAAACATTTTAGATTTAAGAGACATTGAAAATACTGTTTGTGATTATTTCATAATTTGTGAAGGTACTTCAAACACTCAAGTTAACGCTATTGTAAACTCTATCCAGAAAAAAGTAAGCAAGGAACTCAAGGATAACCCATGGCACGTTGAAGGTGCAGATAATGCGGAATGGGTTTTATTAGACTATGTTAATATTGCTGTTCATGTGTTCCAAAAACATATTAGGGAATACTACGATATTGAGAGCCTTTGGGGAGACGCAAAAACAACAGTAATAGAAACAAGTTACTAAACAAAAGAAATGGCAAACGACAAGAAAAATATAAAAGAAAAGAAACCAAAATTTAGTCCGTATTGGATTTACGGGGTTATATTATCCCTGTTTTTGGTGTTTACACTTTTCAATAATAGCGGATTAGAAAGTGGCAATTCTACCAACCCAACTCAGTTTTTTAAATTTGTTGAAGATGGTGATGTAGCTAGGGTTGAAATAGTAAATAGGCGATTAGCTAAAGTTTATCTAACCAAAGAAGCTGCCCAAAAAGAAATACATAAAAAAACGAAGCCTACAAGTTTAATTCCTACTTCGGTAGTAGCACCAAATTACAGATTTGAATTTGGTGAGCTTGAAATTTTTCAAAACAAGCTGAATGAAGTGATTGCTGAAAACAATCTAGATTTAGAGCCTGCATATATAACTGAAGAAAATCATTTAGCAGATTTCTTGCTAGGTATTTTACCATTTGTACTACTAATTGGCGTTTGGATTTTTATCATGCGCAGAATGTCTGGTGGCGCTGGCGGGGGTGCTGGAGGACAGATATTCAATATCGGAAAGTCTAAAGCAAAACTGTTTGACCAAAATACGGAAGTAAAAACAACATTTAAAGATGTTGCAGGTCTGGAAGGTGCAAAAGAAGAAGTTCAGGAAATTGTAGATTTCTTAAAATTCCCTGAAAAATATACAACCTTAGGTGGTAAGATACCAAAGGGCGCATTACTTGTAGGGCCTCCAGGAACTGGAAAAACCCTATTGGCAAGAGCCGTTGCTGGCGAAGCCAAAGTGCCTTTCTTCTCATTATCAGGTTCAGATTTTGTGGAAATGTTTGTGGGTGTTGGTGCTTCTAGAGTACGGGATTTGTTCAAACAAGCCAAAGAAAAATCGCCCTCCATTATTTTTATAGATGAAATTGATGCTATTGGTAGAGCTCGTGGAAAAAACGCCATGTCCGGAAGTAATGACGAGCGCGAAAACACGCTAAACCAGTTGTTGACCGAAATGGACGGTTTTGGAACGAACACCAATGTTATAGTTATTGCAGCAACCAACAGGGCTGATATTTTAGATAAAGCCTTAATGCGTGCAGGGCGTTTTGATAGACAGATTTTTGTGGATTTACCAGACGTTCGTGAACGTAAAGAAATTTTTGAAGTGCATTTAAGGCCTTTAAAAAAGAAAAAGGACTTAGATATGGATTTCCTTTCTAAACAAACACCAGGTTTTTCTGGTGCAGATATCGCCAATGTTTGTAATGAAGCTGCACTTATAGCTGCCAGAAACGGTAAAAAGGCTGTTGACAAACAAGATTTCTTGGATGCTGTAGATAGAATTATTGGTGGTTTAGAAAAGAAAAATAAAATAATTACACCAAGTGAGAAAAAAGCGGTTGCATATCACGAAGCTGGGCACGCTACTGTAAGCTGGATGTTAGAACATGCTGCCCCACTTGTAAAAGTTACTATTGTACCTCGTGGACGCTCTTTGGGTGCTGCATGGTATTTACCAGAAGAACGCCTAATTGTTCGTCCAGAGCAAATGCTTGACGAAATGTGTGCTGCTCTTGGTGGTCGTGCTGCTGAAAAAGTGATTTTTGATAAAATTTCAACGGGTGCTCTAAGCGATTTGGAAAAAGTCACGAAACAAGCCCGGGCAATGGTCACCATTTATGGATTGAGCGATAAGGTTGGAAACTTAACCTATTACGATTCTGGACAAAGTGAATATGGGTTTACAAAACCGTACAGCGAAAAAACGGCAGAATTAATAGATAAAGAAATTTCGGATATTATTGAAGAACAATATCAAAGAGCTTTAAAATTACTAGAAGCCAATAAAGATAAATTAACTGAGTTGGCGGAAGTGCTTCTTGAAAAAGAAGTGATATTTAAAGATAATTTAGAATTAATTTTTGGAAAGCGTCCTTTTGAAAAAAGTGAACATGAAACTATAGATACATAGCCAATAGCGTTAAGCTTTTGGTAAAAATCTTAAATTAATCTCATGATTAATTTAAGATTTTCTATATTTGAAAAACTCTCAATAATTAAGGTTAATAGCAGGTACCTGAATGAATCTTTTTAAGAAACTTTTTGGATCGAAATCAGAACAATCTGAAAAGGAAATAAAATCGAAAGACAGGGGCAGATACATGCCCGAGCTCAAATTACCAATAGATGAAAAGTTTACAATTAACTTTAAAGCTAATGGTGGTAAGTTCTTATATTGCGATAATCTAAACGAAGTTTTCCAAAATTTTAGTTATATCTGCCAAGAAAATGGATGGGATGAAAAACCAGTCTTAATCATAGACGACAACTTATCTGAAAAATTTAAATCATGCGACATATTACCCACCAAAAAACTGAGTGAAGCCGAATATTTTTTAACAACCTGCGAAAACTTAATTGCTACAGATGGTTCTTTATTGATAAGCTCAAACCAAATTGCGGGGAAAAAACTCCCGGAATTACCTGCTAATTTTATAGTTTTTGGAACAACAAGCCAAATAGTAGATAATATCGGAGAAGGTTTACGCGGTATTAAATCTAAAAACAGGCAAAAAATCCCCACAAACATTACAACCATAAAACATTTTAAATCTTCTGACGAAAAAGACTTTTTAAGCTATGGAAGTAGCGCAAAAAATTTATATTTGCTGTTATTAGAGGATTTATAATTTAAACAGCATAAATGAAAGACATCTTATTGCGCTCACTATCTGGTTTGCTCTATGTAATTTTATTGATTTTCGTTTTAAGCATTGATTCTCCCCATGGATTTATCATTTTGTTTTTTGTTTTTGGCATCATCTCATTAATTGAATTTAAAAAATTAATTCAATTAAAAAGTAGTATTCCTTATTTCATATTTGTTATTCTGTACGTTGTTTTTGGCTATTGGCGATTGGTGTTAGATTCTGATACTGGTCTTAATGAAGCCACCAAAATATTTATGGTGCTCACCATTTTTGTAGAATTATTTCTAATTAAAGATTTGTTTTCACGCAAAACCATTCCTTTGTTCGATACCAAACGCTTTCTAATCACAACCTTCTATTTATCAAGTGGCTTTGTTTTTTTAGCCCTTATCGCAAGTGTTTTCAGTCCAAAAATATTATTAGGTGCTTTTATGTTGGTTTGGGTTAACGATTCTTTTGCATATCTGGTTGGAAAAAACTTTGGAAAACAAAAACTATTTGAAAAAATTTCACCTAAAAAAACAGTAGAAGGTTTTTTAGGAGGGCTGTTTTTTGCTTGTGTTGCCAGTTATTTTATTTCAAGTTTCACCGAAACACTTAATTTCACAAACTGGCTGATATTGAGCATCATTATAAGTGTTTTCGGAACACTTGGAGATTTAATAGAATCTAAATTTAAACGACAAGCTAATGTAAAAGATAGCGGTACCATTATGCCAGGACATGGTGGATTACTCGATCGTTTAGACAGTATAATTTTTGCTTCACCATTTATTTACTTATTTTTAATAATTTCGCTCTATGTTTCATAAAGAAGGTCATAAAATAATAGTCATAACACTAGTTGTTATAGTTGCTTGTTTTTTATTAGTTGATAGTTTTATTGCTATAGATTGGTTGAGAACATTAATTCTCATTGCGCTTTTAGTATTTTTAATACTAATTTTACAATTTTTCAGAAATCCAAAACGACATACCAAGCAGAATGATAATCATGTTTTATCTCCAGTTGATGGCAAAGTCGTGGTCATTGAAGAAGTGTTTGAAAAAGAATATTTCAAAGAGAAACGCTTGCAAGTAAGTGTTTTCATGTCACCTTTAAACGTGCATGTGACGCGGTATCCTATAAGTGGTAAAGTATTGTTTAGTAAATACCACCCTGGTAAATATTTAGTGGCATGGCACCCTAAAGCTAGTGAGGAAAACGAAAGAACTACTGTTGTTGTGGAAAACCCTAAATACGGCAAAGTATTGTACCGTCAAATTGCAGGAGCACTCGCGAAACGTATTGTAAATTATGCCAAAACTGATGATGATGCAACTCAGGGTGCAGACTCTGGATTTATAAAATTTGGATCGAGGGTAGATTTATTTTTGCCCTTGGACACAAAAATAAAAGTTGAATTAAACCAAAAAGTACGTGGTGGCGAAAGCATTATAGCCGAAATAAATGACTAGTAAATCTTTAAATACTATATTTGAGGAAGCAGTAGAGCGTGTAAATGCCCATACTGAACCTTTTCCTGCGGATATACTTTTAAAACTCTACGCCTACTACAAAAAGGCGACTAACGACTATAGTAAGCCCAAGAGCAAAAAACCAATTATAAACGCCTTTAAAACAAATGCTCTTTTTCAAGTTAAAAAAGTAAGTGAAGACGAAGCAAAACAAGCTTATATTGATTTGGTGAATAATTACTTTTTATATCGCGAGTAGAATTTAGCTGTATTCTATGATGAAAATCCCATTAGCATTTATTCTTATATTATGTTTTTTTGGGTGTTGTTCTCCATCAGAACACAGTTATCAAAATCTTCTAAATACCATAAAATCCCAAACTGAGGTTGTTGAATTGATCTCAAACAATGGAAAAGCAAGACTAATGGTATCTCCATTCCATCAAGGAAAAATTTTAGCAAGCACTTATGATGGTTTAGATGGAGATTACAACGGTTGGATCAATACGATTGCTTTAGCTGATACCATCTCTAAAAACAAAAATATTGGAGGCGAAGAGCGTTTATGGTTGGGGCCTTTGGGAAGTCAGTTTTCATTTTATTATCAGCAAATTAAACCCATAAGCGATGCTAACTGGAAAGTTCCTGAAACTATCGATGCAGAACCTTATCAATTGGTCGCTATTGAAAAAGATGTAGTTTCTCTTACCAAAAACATGAGGTTAACTAATTTCGTTGGCACGATATTCAATTTAAAAATAGATAGGACTATTACCCTTTTTAATTCTGAAGCCATCAAACAAAATCTAAATATTGATTTTGATAGTAGCATGAACTTCGTTGCTTTTGAAACCAAAAACACCTTAACCAATACCGATAGTATTCCTTGGACAAAAAACACGGGGTTAATAGGTTTATGGAGTGCAGGCATGTATAAGGGCACAGATGATTCAGTTGTAATTATCCCTTTGCAACATCAAGGAAATTTAGATAATATTTATACCTATTTTGGAACTTTAGACGAAACTCGTCTGCTTTTAAAGGAAAACACACTACTATTTAAAGGCGATGGCAAGTACAAAACCAAAATTGGAATTCCACCGCAATTTGCACCAAACATGTATGGCTGTTATACAAAAAGTAAAAACCGATTGACGATAGTTGAATACAAAAAAGAAAATGATAGCTTATACTCAAACTCATTTATCAGTATTCAAGATGAACCTTATAAGGGTGAAGCCATTCCTATTTACAACAACAATAAAGATTTTTTTGAATTAGAATCTAATGCAGCTTTAAAAGAAATGCAACCCAATGAAACTGACACGCATTGGCATAGAGTCTATCATTTTTCTGGAAGCGAAACTGAACTTAGTGAGATTGCTAATGCGCTTCTTGGAATTGATTTGGAGGACTGTGAATTTAAGGAATAAATACGATTCAACAAGCTTAATGTAAAAAATTTCCACTAAATTCGTTTCTGTCTGCCGACAGGTTGATAAGGAATGATAAAATGGTTTTTTATCAGAGAACCATTAGTCAGCATTAAAAACGACAGTTCTTAATCTAAATATTGAATGAAAACAAAACACAGATTAGTATTTCTATTTTTCATCTCATTAACAGCATTTTCGCAAAACAAAAAAATCAGCTTCGAGGTCAATTATCCCTTGGCAATGTCTAACGGATTTGAAAACCTTTCAGGAATTATAGACGCAAGCATTAATTATAGATTTGTGAAGAGTGAATTATTTCGCTATGGTGCATCGGTAACTTTTGACTATTTAAAGGGCAATCTTCATTTCAGCAATCAAGATTTAAATAGGGATTTCTTTTTCTATCATGTTGACGGATTCGCTGAAATGACTATTCCGTCAGCAGAAAAAATCCATCCATTTGCAGGAGTTGGGTTTACCTATTTGAATTATGATTATCAATACCTTAGTGGTACTAATGAATTTCCAACAATTAAAACACGAAAAGAAAAAGACCCTGGTTTTAACTTGAAATTAGGCATGCAATATGATTTCACAAATAGTCTCTTTATTCAAGCATATTTTCATTCAGTAAGGACTTTCAATAAATCAAATTTTAATAACGAAACTATTGGAGTAAATTACAATCAATTAAAATTTGGCTTTGGGTTTAGGTTTTAAAAAATGTTGTCTAACAAAGAAGTGTAGAAAAAATTGCTAGTTTTATCCTAATCCAATGTGAGTTGCTTTGTTTACTTGCATCTGATTTTCATTCGGAAAACGTCGCACATAAACCCACAACTATTCTTATACGAAACCGCTAATCGACCCTACCCCAAACTCCCCAAACTACTCTTTAAAGTCTCAACCTTAACCAACACATCAGCTTCTTTTTTCTTTTCACTAGCCATTACTTGCTCTGGTGCATTATTTACAAAACGCTCCTTGGATAATTTTTTTTGCACAGACTTTAAGAACCCTTCAGTATAACTTAATTCTTCCGTTAGTTTTTCAATTTCAGCTTCAACATCAATGGCACCTGACATGGGTATAAAATACTTGTTAGATCTTATATCCAAAAACCTTTACTGGCCATAAAAAATCCCATAATACATAACGTGAGTTATTTTTAATTATCTTTGAATATGTTATTGATAGATAAAAATATAGAACTTGTAAAAGCGTTGTGTAAAAAACACAAGGTTGAGAAACTATATCTATTTGGTTCTGCTACAAACGAAACTTTTACTGAGAAAAGTGATATAGACTTTCTTGTAAAATTTAATATTTCGGACTTAAGTTTATATTTTGACAATTATATTTCTTTTAAAGAAAAATTGGGTAAACTCTTTAAACGAGATATAGATTTAGTAGAAGAACAAACTCTGAAAAATCCTATTTTGATTAATTCCATAAATAGAAATAAAGAATTAATTTATGGATGAAAGAATTTTAAAATGGCTATATGATATCCATTTTTCCCTAAAAGAAATTGATTCTTATTTTGAAAATACTGAAAAAGACTTTTCTAAGTATCGAAAAAAACAATGCTTAAAAGGGCTGTAGAAAGAAATTTAGAAATTATTGGAGAAGCTGTTAATCGAATTCTAAAACGAGATTCTAATTTTGAAAAATTAATTTCTAATGCAAAAGCTATAATTGGGCTAAGGAATGAAGTTATTCATGCATACGATAGCATCTCTGATGAAAATATTTGGTCAATTATTATCCATCATATTCCGAAACTAAAAATGGAAGTTGAGAATTTAATCTCTGAAAACAAGTAAAAAAAGGTAGGCAATATAACAGCTCAAAAGTAGTGCTTTTAATTCACTACTTTTAATACCCGAAAACATTAAACGAACCTACCCCAAACTCCCCAAACTAGCCTTTAAAGTCTCAATCTTAGCCAACGCATCCGCCTCTTTTTTCTTTTCACTAGCCACTACTTGCTCTGGTGCATTATTTACAAAACGCTCGTTGGATAATTTTTTTTGTACAGACTTTAAGAACCCTTCAGTATAACTTAATTCTTCTGTTAGTTTTTCAATTTCAGCTTCTACATCAATGGCGCCGGACATGGGTATAAAATACTCGTTAGATTTTACACGATATGTTAGCGCCCCTTCAACAGCTTCATTTACATAATCAATCGTTTCTAGATTGCCTAGTTTAGCAATTACTGCGTCAAAGGTTGTATGAACTTTTTCATTATTAATTACTGAAAAACCAATAGCATCCTTAAAAGGAATATTTTTTTCTTTCCTGATGTTTCTAATTCCCGAAATCACTTCCGAAGCAAATTCAAATTCAGAAATTAAAGTATTATTTATCGATTTAGCTTCTGGCCATTTGGCAACAATTAATGCTTCTTCTGGAGTACGTTCTGCAATATATTGCCAAATATCTTCCGTTAAAAAAGGCATGAAAGGATGTAATACTTTCAAATTATCTTCAAAAGCAACAATAACTGCTTTATACGTTTTAGCATCTATTGGCTGCTGGTATGCTGGTTTTACAATTTCTAATAACCAAGATGAAAAATCGTCCATGATAAGTTTATAAATACTCATTAAAGCATCGCTCAACCTGTATTTACTAAAATGGTCTTCAATTTCAGTTAAAGCCTTTTGAAACTTAGCGGTGTACCATTCTAAACCAACTTTTGCAGTTTCTGGTTGCTCTAAAGCATCATCAATATCCCAACCTTGAACCAAACGGAACGCATTCCAAATTTTGTTTCCAAAACCTTTTCCTTGTTGGCATAAAGCTTCATCAAACATTAAATCATTTCCTGCTGCAGAACTTAATAAAAGCCCAACCCGAACTCCATCTGCACCGTATTCTTCTATCAACTTTAAAGCATCGGGAGAATTCCCCAAAGACTTACTCATTTTTCTCCGTTGCTTATCACGAACCAAACCTGTTAAATACACATTATTAAAAGGTTTTTCGTCTCTAAACTCGTATCCAGCAACAATCATTCGTGCTACCCAAAAGAATAAAATGTCTGGCCCTGTTACTAAATCGTTTGTTGGATAGTAATAGTTTATTTCCTCGTTTTCTGGATTGCGAATACCATCAAAAACAGACATTGGCCATAACCATGAGGAAAACCATGTGTCTAGAGCGTCAGTATCTTGTTTTAAGTCAGAAGTTTGAAGTTCGGAGTTTGAAGTTCTCTCTCTTGCGAGTTTAACTGCTTCTTCAATAGTTTCTGCAACCACAAAATCTTCTTTTCCATCGCCATAGAAATAGGCAGGAATTTGTTGTCCCCATAATAACTGGCGTGAAATATTCCAATCTCGAATATTCTCCATCCAATGACGATAGGTGTTTTCGAACTTCTTTGGAAATAATTTAATTTCAGCATTTGCTCCTAAAACCGCTTCAATAGCTGGTTTTGCCAAACCTTCCATTTTTAAGAACCATTGATCGCTTAACCTTGGCTCAATAACGGCTTTGGTTCTTTCGGAAGTGCCTACTTTATTGATATGTGTTTCGGTTTTTACCAAAACACCTAAAGTTTCTAATTCTTTTACAACAGCTTTTCTTGCTACAAATCTATCTTGACCTTCAAACTGCAATCCGAAGCTATTTAAACTCGCATCTTCATTAAAGATATCGATAACTTCTAAATCATGTTTATCGCCTAAAACTTTATCATTTTCATCATGTGCAGGCGTTACTTTTAAACATCCTGTTCCAAATTCTAAATCTACATACTCATCTTCAATAATTGGAACAACTCTGTTACAAATAGGTACGATCGCCTTTTTCCCTTTTAAATGCGTAAAACGTTCATCATTAGGATTGATACAAATTGCAGTATCTCCAAAAATGGTTTCGGGACGGGTTGTGGCGATGGTTAAAAAAGCCTCCCCTAACCCCTCCGAAGGAGGAGAACCTTCACTTATGGTCCCCTCTTCTTCGGAGAGGGCTGGGGAGAGGATTCTGTATTTTATGTAATATAAATTCCCTTGGCGTTCTTCATGGATAACTTCTTCATCGGATAGTGTAGTTTTTGCTTCTGGATCCCAATTTACCATACGATACCCTCTGTAAATCAACCCTTTCCTGTATAAATCCACAAAAACCTTGATCACTGCTTCTGACATATCGTCATCCATAGTAAACTTAGTACGATCCCAATCACAAGAACAACCTAATTTCTTCAATTGTTCTAAAATTACGCCGCCATATTCTTCCGTCCAGTCCCAAGCATGTTTTAAAAACTCATCACGAGACAAATCGTTTTTATCAATCCCTTGTTCCTTTAACTTGGCAACTACCTTAGCCTCTGTAGCAATTGAGGCATGATCTGTCCCAGGCACCCAACATGCATTTTTACCTTGTAAACGTGCGCGACGGATTAACACATCTTGAATGGTATTGTTCAACATATGCCCCATATGCAACACACCAGTTACATTTGGTGGCGGAATCACTATGGTATAAGGTTCTCTTTCATCTGGTGTTGAATGAAAATAATTATGTTTCATCCAGTAGTCATACCACTTATTTTCTACCTTACTAGCATCATATTTTGATGGAATTTGCATACTTTGGAACAGTTTTTGTCTTTTGATGTGCAAAAGTACTTATATTTCTTTTTCCGTGAAAGCTGATATAAAGTTATGATGTATGAGATATGTTAAGATTGAGGCAATTCGTCTATTATTTTTGCATGTTGTGGAAAAAGTACATATGTTTACAACAAAATAATAACCATTAAAAAGAAACAGATGAAACATTTAATTACAATTTTATTTGTAGGGTTGATTAGTTTTTCTCTAAATGCTCAGGAAAAAGTAGCGAAAATTGAATTTAAGGAGACTACCATTGATTATGGTACCATTGAAAAAGGTGCCAATGGTGTAAGAGTATTTGAATTTACAAATACTGGAGATGCTCCTCTTATTATATCTGATGTAAAATCGTCTTGCGGATGTACTATTCCATCTAAACCCAAAGACCCTATTATGCCCGGTAAAACTGGAGAAATTAAAGTGAAGTACGACACGAACAGAGTTAACCCTATCAGAAAGACAATTACTGTAATGTCTAATGCTGAAACACCTACTGTGGCCCTTAAAATTAAAGGCTTAGTTGTTGACCCAAGTAAAATTAATGTACTTGAGAAAGAAACAAAGAGTGTGGTTGAACAACAATAAAACTATTATATTAAAATTTTAAAAAAACCTAAGTTAACGCTTAGGTTTTTTTCTTTAAAAGGTCCTGTAACCGAAAACTAAAAGATAAAGCCCTATCATTTCTATCCACCTTCAGCTTTAATAGTTTTCCATCTTCATCTTGAAATAGTTGTGTTACTTGTTGTAATGTATAACTATGAGTAGATTTGCCGTTTATAGCCAAAATAACATCTCCCTTTCGTAATCCCGATTTTTCGGCAGGTGAATCTTTTCGTAATTCTACAATGGCAAAGGCTGGCTTTAAAGTAATATCATATTTAATATTAAATACCGATTTGTTATCGTTCTCTAGGGTCTGATCATTGAAAACATATCCCTTATTTCTTCTTGTTTTCACGAAACGATAACCACTATATTCCACTACAATTCCAGATTTGTTATAATAGAACTTCTTTTTGAAGTTGCCGTTCTTTTTGAGTGTCATTTTAGCCTTTCCATAATCAAGAATGATATTAAATCGCTTTAATAAACTCCCTGAAATACTACCGTTCCTACCCTTTATTACTCTTGCAAAACTTACAGATGTAGAGTCTGGATAGGCTACATTAACATTGTTTAATTTAAAACTCTTAAATGAAAAACTATCTACTTTAGAGCGTTTACCATAAACACTTCCGTTAAGGCCGTGGCCCAAAAAATCCTTAAAATAATTTGTTCCAGCAGATAACCCCAATTCTTTATCTTCAAAAAGCCAAAGCGCATCGCTTCCGCCAGAATCAATAAGCAACTTTACAGGTATAGACCTGTCATTTAAGTTTACCATACCATAAAAATAGGGTTTACTATTATAAAACTCTAAATTAAAAACTTCGCAGGATTCGCAGTCTTTATACTCATATCTGGAGGGCTCATGAAATTTTAAATATTTCTTAGAGTAGTTGATTTCAACAACAAAATCCTTTAAAATATCATATCCAATAATCCCATGGATAGGCACTCCCAATTTAGGTGTAAAGTCCAAATGCCTGTTGTAAATAGCATACAAATCCTGATTTAGCTTGATGGCATGTCCAATTTTTAAAATATTGTTTTTAGACTTAAGGGCTTCAATGGACTCTCCCTCCCCCAATCCCCTTAAAAATATCGTTTCGGTATTATCTATTTTTAAACTGTCGGACACATTCAAAATATTAAAAATCATTGGTTTACTTACACCTGTATCCAACAAAAAAGACAATTTAACCCCGTTTACTTCAACAGGAAAAATAATTAAATTATTAATCAGTTTAAACCTTACCCTATCTTTTCCCCTTTTATTTTGAATTATAAAATTGTCCTGCGCCTCTATATTATTAGAAAAACAAAAAAACAGGATGAACAAACACAATAATTCCTTCATAACACAACTTAAACGTTATATATTTCAATTTACAAATCTTTAGAGTTACCTTGCGATTTAACGTTGCTTTTTAAAAAAAATTTAAGATAATTTTCTCAAATTTGCACATCAATAACAATTAAATGCCATCTATATCTCAAAAAGGGCGCAATATGCCCCAATCTCCAATACGTAAACTAGTGCCTTTTGCTGAACAAGCTGAAGCAGAGGGAAAATCTGTTTATTACCTCAACATTGGCCAACCCGATATTAAAACACCCCAAGTTGCATTAAAGGCAGTAAAGGAAAATGATATTGAAATTTTATCCTACTCGCGCTCTGAAGGCTCTGATGCTTACAGAAAAAAAATTGCGGCATATTACGATTCGCATAACATCGACGTATCACATACCGACATAATTGTGACTACGGGAGCTAGTGAAGCCATTGCTTTTGTTTTTAACAGTATTATGGATCCTGGTAACGAAGTGGTTATTTGTGAACCGTTTTACGCTAATTATACTGCTTTTGCTAATGGTACAGGTATAGAGATTAAACCCATAATTTCTAGAATTGAGGATGATTTTGCATTACCCCCTATAGAAGAATTTGAAAAATTAATTACTTCTAAAACCAAGGCTATCCTTATCTGTAACCCTGGAAACCCAACTGGATATTTATATTCTAAAGATGAAATTGAGCAACTAGCCCAACTTGTAAAAAAGCACGATTTATTCTTAATTTCGGATGAAGTATATCGTGAATTTGCTTATGATGGACTATCGCACTATTCCATTTTAGAATTAGAAGGATTAGATGAGCATACCATAATGATTGATTCTGTGTCTAAACGCTACAGTATGTGTGGCGCAAGAATAGGATGTTTAGTAACTAGAAATCAATCAGTTAGACATACAGCTTTGAAATTTGCGCAAGCACGTTTAAGTCCGCCAACCTATGCTCAAATTGCAAGTGAAGCGGCATTAAATACACCACAGAGCTATTTTGAAGATGTAAAAAAAGAATATGTTGAAAGACGAAACACCTTGATTTCTGAACTCAACACAATTGAAGGCGTAAGAGTTGCTACACCAAAAGGCGCATTTTATTGTATTGTAGAATTACCTGTAAAAAATTCAGATCATTTTGCACAATGGCTTTTAGAATCTTTTAGTTTTGAAAACGAAACTGTAATGGTCGCCCCTGCCGCAGGGTTTTATTCAACACCTAATGTTGGCCTGAACCAAATTAGAATAGCATACGTTCTTAAAAAAGAACGTCTAATAAAAGCTGTTAACATCCTTAAAGAAGCTCTAAAAGTTTACAAAGATTAATGCAAATTCAGCAAAACATATCTCTAAAAAACTATAATACGTTTGGTATTGATGCTAAAGCAAAACACTTTATTTCTGTTGCTAATACCGAAGATTTAAATAATGTACTTGATTTAAGCAACTATCCCGATAAACTTATTTTAGGTGGCGGCAGTAATATGTTGTTGACCCAAAAGCAGGATAAGCTTGTAATCCATATCAATCTAAAAGGTATTTCGGTTGAAAAAGAAGATGAGGATTATGTTTTTGTTAGAGCCAATGCTGGCGAAAACTGGCACGAATTTGTAGTTTGGTGTTTAAACCAAAATTATGGCGGTTTAGAAAACTTATCCTTAATCCCCGGAAATGTTGGCACAGCCCCCATTCAAAATATTGGTGCTTATGGCGTGGAATTAAAAGATACTTTTGTGTCTTGTGATGCTATTCATATGGCATCAAAAGAAACTAAAACGTTTTTAAAGGAAGATTGTAATTTCGGGTATAGAAATTCAATTTTTAAACAAGAAGCAAAAGGCAAATTCATTCTTACCTCCGTTCTTTTTAAATTGACAAAAAGAAACCATAGGCTTCATATGGATTATGGTGCTATAACTTCCGAATTAGAAAGCCAAAACATTGACAATCCAACAATTAAAGATATTTCGAACGCAGTTATTGCCATAAGGGAAAGTAAATTACCAAATCCAAAAGTTATTGGTAATAGCGGTAGTTTTTTTAAAAACCCAGTAATCCCTAAAGCACACTTTATCAAACTTCAAGAAAACTTTAGCGATATTCCTAGTTATATCATATCAGAAGCAGCAGTAAAAGTTCCTGCGGGATGGCTTATTGAAAAAGCAGGCTTTAAAGGCAAACGTTTTGGCAATTATGGCGTTCATAAAAATCAAGCTTTAGTACTTGTTAATTATGGTGGCGCAAGTGGTCTCGATATCTTAAACCTTTCAAAATTGATTCAAAAAACAGTTCAAAGACTTTTTGATATTTCTATTGAAGCCGAGGTTAACATTTTATAGATTATTCAGTATTAAAAGAAATTTCTAACTTTGAACAGATTAAATTCTAATTCATCAGGTATAAAAAACACCATTTTAAATTGATTTCGAACATAGAAAAAGAAATTGTTGATTTATTGAAGACTGGCGACAAAAGAGCCATTTCATTGCTATATGAAAATTATGCAGATGCACTCTATGGTGTTATTAAAAAAATCATTAAAGACGATGACACCGCTCAAGACGTACTACAGGAAAGCTTTGTGAAAATTTGGAGATATTCAAAAAAATACGATGCTGACAAAGCAAAATTATTTACATGGCTTTACAGAATTGCATACAATACTGCCATTGACAAAACAAGATCTTTAAAAAATAAAATCGAGAAAGAAGTCCAGATTGATAGTTCTAGCGTATATAATGTTACAACGAACTCTTTGAACCAAGACGTGCTAGATATCAAAAAACATTTAGGCTCCTTGGATGAGAAGTATCAGATAGTGATAAGTGCACTATTCTTTGAAGGAATGACGCAACAGGAAGCAAGTGAAGAACTTGATATTCCGTTGGGGACTATAAAATCAAGATTAAAAATTGGATTGCGAGAATTGAAAAAAATCTACAATCCCTAATAAATAAAGTCATGAATGAGGAAGTAACTACTTTTTTAAATTCAGGCCTTTTAGATAAATATCTAATAGGTGCAACAACCTTTAACGAAACTGAAGAGGTTGAAGCTTATATTTCAAAATACCCAGAGGTGCAGAATGCCTACGATACCTTGCAACATAATTTAGAAATAGTTGCAAAAAGTAATGCAGTTGAAGCTCCAAAACGTATTTTAGAAACTATTTTAAATGAACTAGATGATGCTCCGGTGGTACAATTGAAACCAAGGATCAGGGATAGGAAATGGTATAAACTAAGTGTTGCAGCAAGTGTTGCAGCTTTAATTTTTGCCGGTACATCTTATTTGTTCTACAATCAAAATCAAAAATTAAACAAAGAAAATCAAGTTGTTGTTGAAGAAATCTTTGATTTAAGAGGTGATATTGAAATGAACAATAAGAAGCTAGACGAGGTCATGGCACAGTTTAAGCGTTTAAACGATCCTGAAACGTATAAATATATTATGCAAGGAAATGATCGCGCTAAAAACTTAAAAACCGTAGCCTATATCAATCCAAAGGAAAAAACATCAATGATAGATGTGGTATCCTTACCACAATTACCAGAAGAAAAATGTTATCAAATCTGGGCAGATTTACAAGGTAAAATGGTAAGCTTGGGTATTTTGACTGAAACCGATAGACAATTGAAACGGATTCCTTTTACTGAAAATGCAAATGGTTTAAATATTACAATTGAACCTAGAGGAGGAAACACAGTAGCTTCTTTAGAAAATACAGTAGCCGAAATTAGTTTACGATAAATTTTTAACAAACGGACTATCTCAAAATTGAAAAAGCCTCTTTTCCAAATGGAAAGAGGCTTTTTACTTGCTATTAATAACTCTTATCAGGGTTATTCTTTTTATTCCTTATCGAAAAATGCTTTATGTATAAAACCTGCAACAATAGCACCCGCAATTGGCGCTAACCAAAACAACCATAGTTGGGCAGTAAAGTCGCCCCCAGCAAATAATGCTTGACTTGTAGATCTCGCTGGATTAACAGATGTATTTGAAATCGGGATACTTATTAAGTGAATTAAGGTTAAACCTAAACCAATAGCTATTGGCGCAAACCCTTTCGGTGCTCTAACGTTTGTGCTTCCTAAAATAATTAAAAGGAAAAATAGGGTTAGTAAAAACTCAGCGATAAAAACCGACATCATACTGAAACCTCCTGGAGATAACGCTCCATAACCGTTTGATGCAAAACCCCCAATATCTGTAAAATCAGATTTGCCAGATACAATAAGGAATAGAACTCCAGCAGCAGCAATTGCTCCAATTAATTGAGCAATAATATAACCTATAATTTCTTTGGCTTCAAACTTACCACCAGCCCATAAACCTAAGGAAACTGCTGGGTTAAAATGTCCGCCCGAAATATGTCCTACGGCATATGCCATTGTTAATACGGTAAGACCAAATGCTAGTGCTACACCAGCAAATCCTATACCCAATTCTGGAAAAGCGGCAGCAAAGATAGCGCTACCACAACCTCCAAAAACAAGCCAAAAAGTCCCGAAGAATTCTGCAAATAATTTTTTCATAATGTTATGTGATTTAATTGGTTAGTAATCAAAATATAAATGATTAGTAATGAGACACCTAATAATTCAAAAAGTCACAAACAAATAATTATAAGCCTCTCGACAATAAAAAAATACTAAAAATTGTATCTTTGTATAAAATATTTTTCATGAAATTGCTTTTAATCACACTTGTTCTTTTAGGTCTTGGCGTTGCTGGAATTGCCATAAAAATTTGGGCAAAAAAAGATGGTAAATTTGCGGGTACTTGCGCTAGCCAAAACCCTATGCTTAATAAAGATGGGGACTCATGTGGTTTTTGCGGAAAAACACCTGACCAATTTAGCGACTGTAACGAACCTCAACATTCGAAATAGTACATGGTGTTTCTTGATATTGCCCTCTACGCCTTTATGGGCGTTGTTTTAATTCAAGTGATTTTCTATCTCAATATTTTTGGAAGATTTGCTTTTCTCAAACAAAAAACTTCAAATAAAAGATCAAACACACCTGTATCAGTTCTTGTGTGTGCTAAAAATGAAGCCGAAAACTTAAAAACGTTTTTACCTTCAATCATTGATCAAGACTATAAAAATTTTGAAATTGTGTTGATTAATGATGGTTCTCATGACGACACTTTAGAGGTTATGGAAACCTTCGCTAATCAGCATGAAAACATAAAAATTGTTAACGTTAAGCCTTTGGAAACTTTTTGGGGCAATAAAAAATATCCATTAACATTAGGCGTAAAAGCAGCAACACATAATGTGTTATTATTTACGGATGCAGACTGTAAACCCCTTTCAAAGCATTGGATTTCTGAAATGGCATCCCATTTTAATTCAGAAAAATCAATTGTATTAGGTTATGGTGCTTACGATAAAATCAAAAATTCATTTTTAAATAAGTTAATCAGGTTTGAAACGCTTACTGCGGCTATCTCTTATTTTTCGTTTGCAAAACTAGGAATGCCATACATGGGTGTTGGCAGAAATTTAGCCTATACAAAAAAGCAGTTCTTTAAAGTGAATGGCTTTATGGGACATATGAACATAAGTTCTGGAGATGATGATTTATTTGTAAATGAAGCGGCTACAAACTCAAATACTGCTATCTGCTTTTCAGAAAAAAGTTTGACAAGCTCTATCCCTAAAAAATCTTTTAAAGACTGGTATGTACAAAAAAGAAGACATGTTTCTACTGCAAAATACTATAAGAGAAACCATAAAGTTTTATTAGCGTTGTTCTATATTACCAATGTACTATTTTGGGGTTTGGCGATATTGCTTTTATCTGTATTATACGCTCCAATTCTTGCTATTTGCCTTATCCTTTTTAGAATTACCGTTCAGTATATTGTCTATGTGTTTTCAGCAAAAAAACTTCACGAAAAAGATTTATTACCATTTCTGCCCTTTTTAGAAATCTTTTTAATAACTTTTCAATTAGCTATATTTATATCAAATAAAATCTCAAAACCCAAGCATTGGAAATAGAAGAAGCCATCTCTCGCGCTAAAAAAAACGACCAAAAAGCATTTAATTACTTATTGGATTTATATTGGGACGCTGTATATGGTTTTCAATTAAAACGCGTTCAAAATGAAAATGATGCCGAAGATATTACCATCCAAACATTCTCAAAAGCTTTTGACAGAATAGCAACTTTTGATGAAAATTACAAGTTCAAAACATGGTTAATCACTATTTCAAAAAACATTCATATTGATTTACTTCGGAAAGAAAAAAACTCTATCAAACATGCTATTTCTAAAGATGATGACACAAAAGCATTTCAGGTTTTAGACGAATCACCTTCCGTTGAAGATAAGTTAATTACGGAACAGAATCTCGCAAAACTATTACGTGACATTAAGAAGTTAAAACCTCATTATCAAACGATTATAAACCTGAGGTACTTTCAAGAATTAAGCTATAAAGAAATTTCAAAAGAACTTAATGAACCTATCAATAACGTGAAAGTAAAATTATTGCGTGCTAAAAAATTACTTGCAGAAGTAATTAAAACCCAAAATGATTAATAAACTTAAAAATCTAGGTCCGGGACTACTATTTGCTGGTGCAGCCATTGGGGTTTCGCATTTGGTACAATCCACAAGAGCTGGGGCAGATTTTGGTTTGGGCTTAATTTGGGCGCTGGTTTTAGTTACGCTCTTTAAATATCCATTTTTTCAATACGGCCCTCGCTATGCCGCAGCCACAGGAGAAAGTCTTTTGGACGGTTACAAAAAACTAGGTAAAGGCACTTTAATTGCTTACTATATAATTACACTGGGCACTATGTTTGTGATACAAATGGCTGTAACCATTGTTACCGCAGGTATTGCCTCTACCCTATTTTATGATTTTGCACCAATTACTGTAGGAAGCTTTAGTATTTCCAGTGTTCAAATTTGGTCCATTATAATTTTGGGTATTTGTCTATCGCTTCTTCTTCTCGGGAAATATAAATTGCTAGACCATCTTATTAAGGTGATTATCATTACGCTTTCCATAAGCACAGTCGTTGCCGTAACCATGGCATTATTTAATAACACAACAGCACTTTCAATGGCCCAAGTTCTTCCAGAAAACAATCTAGAAATAGCCTTTTTAATCGCTTTTATGGGCTGGATGCCAGGACCATTGGATATTTCTGTTTGGCATTCGCTCTGGACACTAGAAAAAAAGAAAAGTGAAAAGTCATTTTCAACCAAGGGTGCGCTTTTCGATTTTAATGTGGGGTACATTGGCACAATCGTATTGGGCATTGGGTTCGTTTTATTAGGTGCTTTGGTGATGTTTAGTAGTGGTGAAACTTTTAGTAGTTCTGCTAATGTTTTTGCGGGACAATTAATAGACATGTACACTACTAGTTTAGGAGATTGGGCGTACATTATTATTGGCGTTGCAGCATTTACGACTATGTTTAGTACAACGTTAACGACGCTAGATGCTTCGCCAAGGTCTATGGATAGAACTTCAGAATTGCTTTTAAACAAACCTTTTAAGTTCGGTTATCTCTTCTGGATCATACTGTTATGCCTTGGCACAATTTACATATTCTTATTTCTAGGTTCAGAAATGGGGCTATTAATTAAAATTGCAACAATTCTATCATTCATTACTGCACCTTTTTATGCCATAATAAATTACAAACTTATTTCCAGTAAGCATACACCCAAAGCCTGGCGCCCATCAAAAAATTTACATATTTTAAGTTGGTTGGGAATTATCTTTTTAATTGGATTTAGCGTGTGGTATCTCACTACTTTATGAGTTATTACTCAGAGATGCGCTGAGTTTTCGCTGAGATTCGCTGAGAAATTTGTTAATAATTCTACAATGCTAAAATTCCATATAAAATCAAGAACTCTCTGTGCTACTTTGTGTTTCTCCGTGTGTCCCTGTGAAACTTTTTCTAAAGCGCATTTAAAAGAATACTTCGTATCTTTGCATTTCATTTTTTAACGATGCAAAAAGAAACTATTTCCAACATATTACCAGAGCGACACCCCAAACCTAAATGGTTGCGTGTTAAATTGCCAACTGGTAAAAAATATACCGAATTAAGAGGTCTGGTTGATAAATATAAACTCAACACCATTTGTGCTTCTGGAAGCTGTCCTAATATGGGCGAATGTTGGGGAGAAGGTACTGCAACCTTTATGATTCTTGGAAATGTTTGTACACGTTCTTGCGGGTTTTGTGGCGTAAAAACTGGAAGACCAGAAACCGTGGATTGGGATGAACCCGAAAAGGTAGCGCGATCCATAAAAATCATGCAAATTAAACATGCGGTTTTAACGAGTGTTGATAGAGATGATTTAAAAGATATGGGCAGTATCATGTGGGCTGAAACTGTTAATGCAGTACGCAGAATGAATCCTGAGACGACTTTAGAAACATTAATACCTGATTTTCAAGGTGTTGAAAATCACATTGATAGAATTATTAATGTTGCCCCAGAGGTGGTTTCCCATAATATTGAAACCGTTAGAAGATTAACGAGAGAAGTGCGTATTCAAGCGAAATATGACAGAAGCTTGGGTGTTTTAAAGTATTTAAAACAGCAAGGTCAAAGACGCACAAAATCAGGCATTATGCTAGGTTTGGGAGAAACCAGGGAAGAAGTTATCGAGACTTTGCATGATTTAAAAGATAATAATGTAGATGTTGTAACCATTGGACAATATTTACAGCCTAGTAAAAAACATTTGCCAGTGAAACGTTTTATTAACCCCGACGAGTTTGATGAATTCAAAGAAATTGGGCTTAATCTAGGATTTAGACATGTAGAAAGTAGTGCCTTGGTGCGTTCGTCATACAAGGCTCAAAAGCATATAAACTAGACAAAACGCAATTTATCGGAAAAAAGGTGTACTTTATCGAATAAATAATTATATTTGTCCACCTATTTAAAACTAAAATGTCCCAAATTAAAAACATATATATAGTTTTAATGTTGTTATCATTCAGTATGTTTTCTCAAACTCTTGAGGAAGACCCTGAAATTATACAAAATAACATTAACTATAGGATTGAGCAGTCGCAAAATGATATCTCAAACTTCAAATACTTTGAAGCTCAAAAAACTTTAGATGAGGCATTAGCACTTGCTGAAGAATCCAACAATAAAAAAAGCATTGGACTTATTCAATCCATAAAAGGAAAACTTCATCTTATTATAGAAGAAGAAGATGTTGCTATACAATCTTTGAACAAAGCGGTTGAAATGCAGCGCATTACTAACGACAACAAAAACCTTGGTCGTTCGTTTAAAACATTTGGTGATGTTTACATGGCCAAGAACAATATTTATCAGGCCCTAGACTCTTATAGGGCGGCGAAATCTAAATTTCAAGAAGAACAACTAGATTTAGAACTAGCGGAAACACTTCTAGCCGAGGGTAATGCATATTTTGAATTAAAAAACTATAGAAAAGCTAGAGAGCTAGTTGAGCAAGCTGTAGTTATCGCCAGAAAAAAAGAACTAAACAAAATTTTAAGTAGTGCTTTGGTGTGTCATGGGAAAGTCTATGATGCTTTAAACGAACCTGAAAAAGCCTTAAATTTCACTAAAGAAGGTTTAGCAATTGCCAAAAGCAACGGTTATAACACCATTAAGAACACTGCATATTTAGTTCTAAGTACAATTTACGAAAACACTCAAAACCATCAACTTGCCAATAATTACTTAAAATATCATATAAACCTATCAGATTCATTAAGAGGAGTAAAACGAGCAAATCTTTCGCCTGAAAAACGTATTCAGTTTTTAATAAACGATCAAATTGAGAATAATAAAAAGCAAAAAGCTGAACTTGAAGAAGCAAAAAGTCAAAACGATTTAGGCACACTAATATCTATCTTGAGCGTTGCGTTAATTACTATTTTATCGCTGCTAACATTATCGCTGTACAAGAATAATAACATCAGGCTTAAGACCAATAATATGCTTCATAAAAAGAATAATGAACTTATTATTGCCAAAGAAAAAGCGGAACTAGCTTCAAAAACCAAAGCCAACTTCCTGTCAACTGTTACTCATGAATTAAGAACACCGCTTTACGCCGTTACTGGTTTGAGCAACATGCTTTTAGATGAAAATCCGAAACCTGAACAAATTCAACATTTAAAATCATTGAAGTTTTCAGGAGATTATTTATTGACTTTCATCAATGATATTCTTCAGATTAATAAAATTGAAGCTAATAAAGTAGAAATAGATCCTGAACCATTCAGCCTTAAAAAGAAAATCAACAATATTGTTTTAGCCTTAAATAATTCGGCAATAGACAATAACATCACCATTCATTTTGAATACGATAAAGATTTACCGGAAAACTTTATTGCAGATCAATTAAAAATTTCTCAAATCCTTATTAATTTAATAGGTAACTCTATTAAGTTTACAAAGGATGGAGATATTTGGATACGGGTTTACAAAATTGGTCAGAAGGATAACATATACGAACTCCGTTTCGAGGTAGAAGACAACGGTATTGGTATCACCAAAGAAAAACAAGACCATATGTTTGAAAGTTTCTCACAAGGGTCCATTCAAATTAATCGCAAATATGGCGGTACTGGTCTAGGGTTATCGATTGTAAAAGGATTGATTGATATTTTAAAAGGTAAAATTTATTTGCAAAGTGAATTAGGAAAAGGCACTACTTTTTTCTTTGAAATTCCTTTAGAATATAATGCGGAAAAGGAAAAATCGGCTAAAAAAGCAGTCAAAAAATTAGATGCCAGACCTTCTAACATAGATCTAAGTACCGTGAAAATCTTAGTTGTTGAAGACAACAAGATCAACCAAATGATAACAAAAAAGATTCTTAACAAAATGGATCTTTACTGTGAAATTGTTGATAATGGCGAAGCTGCTGTTGATATGATTAAGACCAACAAATACGATATTATCTTAATGGATATCCACATGCCAGGGATTAGTGGTATTGAGGCTACCAAAATCGTGCGGACTTTTGATAAAGAGTTAACTATTTTTGCACTTACTGCGGTAACGATAGAAGATAAAATGCATGAGTTTGATGAAGCAGGATTTACGGATATTATTCCTAAGCCATTCAAGCAAGAAGAGTTTGAGAAAAAACTGTTCAATGCGCTTTCTAGTAAAAATACGGCGACTGCTTAATAGGATTTCATAAAATTCAGAATTGCTTCATTAAATTTATTTCCATCAGAAATTGATACTGTTATTGGTAAATAAAACAATTTGTCTTTTAGTGATTTATACTGTTTTAAACGCATAAAATCTTTCTCTGTAGTAATTATGAGTTTTTTAGATTCTAATGCTGAAATATCGTTTGCAGAAAACTCATGGTGGTCTTTAAAGTTTGAATGTTCAAACTTCAAATTTTTATTCTTTAGAAATTTGATGAGCGGACTTGCATTTGCAATACCCGTCACTAAAGCAAAATCTTTAAGTTCATTTAATTGCAACGCTGCATTTTCAGAAATAACTTCATCTGCATAAGAAATGGAACTAAAAAAAACCTGTTGATCGTTTGTTGCATTAATTCTACGTAAAAAACCCACTTTCTCATAATAACTCATATGTTTAGGACACTTTGTAACCACAATTATGTGCGCCCTTTTTGCACCACTTCTTGGCTCTCTTAAATTGCCCGTAGGCAAAACGGTATCCTTAAAATATGGATTATTATAAGTCGTAAGCATGATATTAAATCCCGCTTTCACTTTTCTGTGCTGAAAGGCGTCATCCAACAAAACCACTTCTGGCAAATGTTTCAATTTTAATAATTGCCCAATGCCGTTAACGCGATTGCTATCAACCGCTACATTAATCTCATTTTTAAATTTATGGTAAAACTGAAACGGCTCATCTCCAATAGTTTCAGCAGTCGCATTTTCGTCAGCCAATTGAAAACCCTCCGTTTTTCTTTTGTAACCCCTACTTAATGTCGCCACTTTATAGTCGTCTTTTAAAAGTCTGATTAAATACTCAATCATCGGGGTTTTCCCTGTACCACCAACACTTAAATTGCCAACACAAATTACAGGCAAGTCAAAAGAAGTCGATTTTTTTAGTCCAAAATCATACAATATATTCCTACACCATGTGATGGCATAGTAAATAGGGACCATTGGAAATAATATTTTTCTAAGAAGCTTCATTTAAGCGAATGTATAATATTTTATCTTTGAAGCAAACAAATTAATTATGATTGTACAAGATGTTATTAATCATTTAGAAGAACTGGCGCCATTATCCTATGCAGAAGGTTTTGATAATGTTGGTCTTTTAGTCGGTGATAAAAACACTAAACTGACTGGAGTTTTAGTTACATTAGACACGCTTGAAGCAGTTGTTGACGAAGCCATTTCAGAAAACTGTAATCTTATTGTAAGCTTCCACCCTATTATTTTTAAAGGTTTGAAGAAAATAACAGGAAAAACGTATGTGGAGCGTGTAGTTCTTAAAGCCATTAAAAATGATATCGCCATTTATAGCATGCATACTGCGCTTGATAATGCATTTAAAGGTGTAAACGCTATAATTTGCAATCAATTAGAATTAGCTAACAAACGTATTTTAATTCCGCAAAGCGAAACCATCAAAAAATTAACCACTTACGTTCCTAAAAACGAAGCTGAAACTTTAAGAAATGCTTTATTCAATGCAGGCGCGGGAAGTATTGGCAATTACACAAATTGCAGTTTTAACGTAGAAGGTTACGGTACTTTTAGAGGCAATGACCAATCGTCTCCCACAAAAGGAAAAAAAGGAGAAACACATACAGAAACCGAAACTAAAATTACGATAACCTTCCCAAAACATCTAGAATCCCGAATATTGCAAACGCTTTTCAACACACATTCTTATGAAGAAGTAGCTTACGAAGTGGTTACCATTGAAAACAAAAATCAGCATATCGGAATGGGAATGGTTGGGGAATTAGCCACACCAATGTCCGAAACAGATTTTCTCAACCATGTTAAAACTAAAATGCAGACAGGTTTTATTCGCCATTCTTCATTTTTAAATAAAACCATTAAAAAAGTAGCGGTATTAGGTGGCTCAGGGAGTTTTGCAATAAATGCTGCAAAAGCTACTGGTGCTGATGCATTTATAACTGCCGATTTAAAATATCACGACTTTTTTTCAGCCGAAAACAGCATCCTTTTAGCCGATATTGGCCATTATGAAAGTGAGCAATTCACAAAAAATGGTTTAGTAGAGCATCTTACAAAAAAAATTACTAATTTTGCAGTCGTTTTATCAAAGACAAATACCAATCCTGTTAAGTATTTTTAAGTATGGCTAAAAAGAAAGAAGTTAGTGTTGAAGATCGTTTAAGAGCTTTATACGATTTACAACTTATAGATTCTCGCATTGACGAAATCCGTAATGTACGCGGAGAATTGCCTTTAGAAGTAAGAGATTTAGAAGATGAAGTTGCTGGATTAAGCACAAGATTAGAAAAACTTGTTAGTGGTTTAGAGGTAATAGACAACGATATTTCATCTAAAAAGAACTTAATTGAAGAGTCTAAGTCACTTATTAAGAAATATGGTGAGCAGCAAAAAAATGTTAGAAATAACAGAGAGTTCAACTCACTTTCTAAAGAGGTAGAATTTCAAGAATTAGAAATTGAATTGGCTGAGAAGCACATCAAGGAATTTAAGGCGCAAATAGAGCAGAAAAAAGAAGTGATTGCTGCAACAAAAGAGCAATTAAAAGAGCGCGAAACACATTTAAAACACAAGAAAAGTGAATTGAATGCTATTTTGTCCGAAACTGAAAAAGAAGAGAAAGCTTTAATTGAAAAATCAGACGCTTACAAAACACAGATTGAAGAGCGTTTGGTAAAAGCTTATAATAGAATTCGTAAGAATGTAAAAAACGGATTAGCGGTTGTACCCATTGAAAGAGGTGCAGCTGGTGGATCGTTCTTTACAATCCCACCGCAAGTACAGGTAGAAATTGCAGCGCGTAAAAAAGTAATTACAGATGAGCATAGCGGACGCATTTTAGTTGATGCCGCTTTAGCCGATGAACAAAAAGCAAAAATGGAAAAAATGTTTAAAAAACTATAATCCATTTTTAAATAGATATTTAAAACCTTCAGTTTTCTGAGGGTTTTTTTATGCCTAATAATTTTGGATACTCCTTGAGTTAAAAAGGCTTATGGGCGTTGTAACGCTGAGATTCACAGGGGGAGCACAGAGTTGCGCGGAGTCATCCTGAAAACTAAAAAATTCTGCGGTTAAGCAAAATCTTGGTGATAGTGATAGCGTGAAACCAAAAAATCCGAAGGATTCAAATAGGTATAGAAAAATAAAACAGCGATATGTTTAATACGACCCTGTCAGGGTCGAATAAAAAAAACATAAATTGTGTCTATAAGTATATAATCCCTTTAGGATTAATCAAACATATAAATTTTGTGATGGTGATAATTAGCCCAAAAACTGAACCTATAAATACCAAACTCATTTTAAAACAACTTTCACAAACAACGAATTAAGGTTTCGTATTTTTATACGTCTATTAGAAAAAGAAAAATCATTATGAAAAAATTTATCCCCCTTTTAGTTTTAGCACTCCTATTCAGCTGTAAAAACTCAGCCCAAAATACTAAAGATCAAGAGGCTGTTATAAACGCAAAACCCATTGAAGTCCCCATTAAAAACGGAAAAGCAAAAGCATATTTTGCAAGTGGTTGTTTTTGGTGTGTGGAAGCCATTTACGAAAGTATTAAAGGCGTTGACGAAGTTATAAACGGCTATTCTGGCGGACATTCAGAAAACCCTACCTACGAAGCCAGCAATACTGGGCGCACAGGACACGCAGAAGCTGTAGAAGTTATTTACAACCCAAAAATAGTCAGTTTTGCAACCTTAGTAGATGCCTATTTCGCCTCCCAAAACCCAACACAAGTTAACGGACAAGGGCCAGATAAAGGCTCTCAATACCGCTCCATTATTTTTTACCAAAACGACGCACAAAAGAAAATCATCTTAGAAAAAAAAGAAGCCTTAGCAAAAAAACTGGATGCTAAAATAGCAGCAGAAATCTATCCATTTCAAAAATTTTGGGTGGGAGAAGCGTACCATCAAAACTACGAACGTTTACATCCAAATAATGGGTATATCCGTAATGTATCTATTCCAAGATTAAAACGGTTTCAGGCTCAGTTTCCTGAGGAGTTATTGAAGGAAAGTCATTAATAGTATATATTGCATGCTCAAATCAACTCTTCAGAGTCAACTTTATTAAACTCAATTTTAGTTAACAAAAGTTCGCTATTTTAGTTTTACAATAAGAAGTTGAAAATGACTTACTTTATTAGAACTTTAATCTAAATTTTCAAATATAAATAAATGGAATTTTCACAAAGTGCTTGGGATGTTTTAACCGGGCATCCGCTTTTCAGCAAAACGTTTTTTATTGTCTTTTACTCTTTATTATTGGTGGAAGACTTGGGTATAAAGTAGAAGAAGAAAAATTCAACAGCAGGAATTCAAGTGGAAATTTAGAATTTAATAGTTATAAAGCTTCTAGAAAAGCTAATCTTAAATGGTCTATTTGGAATTCTGTTGGAAAAATAGGGCTTTGGGTTTGGCTAATCAGCTTAATTGCATTAATTGTTACAGGATAGTTTTTACCTTTAATTCCTATTTTTTACAGCCCTCAAGTAAAAATCAAAGGATACAACTTATCTTTTGTCACAAACATCCCAGATTCGTTCTTTATCAAATTAGGCAACACATCATAAGGACTTTCATCAAACTCTCTTAACTATTCAATATGCTATCCCGCTTCAGTTAAAGCAGAAACCACTTCACCTAAACCATGATTCCAGCCATATTCCTTACTTAATCCCCAAGGTTTTAAATCGGGCAACCATCCAATTACGCCATTACCGGTAAACACAATATCAAATGTATCTTTTATAAATTCCGAAGTATCTAATACATTGCAACATATGCAAATCAAGGATTGAGAACAAGAAAAAAACAAGCTTAATTAGTTGAGAAACAACACCATTAACTTATTTAATCTATTGATTTTCAGTATCTTAATAATCAATTTCAACAAGATTATTTTGAATACAAAAACCAATAACAAGGATTACAAGTCTGTGAAAAATTCGAGGACAACCGACAGTATAGTTTAGTTAAGGGCAAAGATTATCTAATCTCAAAATAAGATTACTTTTCTAAAAGCACTATATTGTATTCTGAATTTATAGTAACCTTACCTGCTTTGACTGTGCAAGAAACACCTGAATACCCATCGCGAAGTTCATCACCGTTTTTAAATACTTTCGAAACATCTAAAACTTTTTTGCCAATTGGTAAATCCAGTCCAACTACAACCAAATCTTTAAAATCACCTTTTGAAAAACTTCTATAAAATAAATAAGGAGTTTCCGTTATCATTTGATGTACTCCAGCGCCAATAGCAGGATGGTTGGCGCGAAACTGCCCCAATTTTTGCCAATGTTCCAAAACCAATTTGGTTTCTTGGTTATTTTTAATAGCCTCCCAATTCATAAAAGAGCGCAATGTGGCATCGCCTACCGTACCTGCAACCACTAAAGAACGTGCAGATTCATCACCATAATACACCTGTGATGCGCCTGGGCATAACAACAATTTGGTAGCCGTTTCAAAAGCCTTTTCTCTTGATGCATCAAATGGTTGACTATCATCATGAGAACTTAAATAATTTAAAACACTATAGCCTTTTAAATCTGAATTTAGTATTTCTGAATATTTTTTGAAGTGCTCTTCTGTTGTCATTTGAGCTGCATGCCATTTCATTTCAAAATTAATGAGTCCATCAAAAGCATTGTCAAAGTAATTGACTTTCTTATCTCCAAAATCAAAAGCTTTAGTGGCTGAAATTCCGTAGTTATAAACCTCTCCAACCAAATAGAAACCATTATCATCAAGAACATTATCAGGATTGTTCTTTTTGTATTCCGCGAAAGCGAAATCACATGCCGCCTTAAATTCTTGCCATACAGATTCCTCTACATGTTTAACGGTATCCACACGATAGCCATCAATCCCAAAGTCTGTGATATAATCTGTGAGCCATTTCATGATATAAAATCGAGGTGCTCTTGGATATCCTGTTCTTTTGAAAAACGCATCTAATTCGGCAACTTCTTGCTCATATCTGCCTTCGGCTTTCCATTTTTCAACCAATTGCGGTGGCAACTCTACAGCTTCATCACTTTCAGTTTTAATGTCTGGAAGGTTTTTAACCAATGTGCACGAAATTGTATTGTCGTAAGACGCATAATCACATTGTGGTTCGGTACGCACCCAAGTTGAAGGCCATACGGGATCTTTATCGGTAACCGGTCCCGTATGGTTTATAACCGCATCCAATAAAATACGGATGCCATTTTTGTGAGCCACTTCAACCAGCTCCTGTAAATCTTTTTTAGTGCCGAAATTTGGATCTAGATTTGTCCAATCGCTTGCCCAATAGCCATGAAATCCATAGGAAATCCCTGTACCTTCATCAGTTCCGCCATGTATTTGCTCTACGATTGGTGTCATCCAAATGGCATTGATGCCTAAATCGGAAAAATAACCCTCTTTTATTTTTTGAGTGATTCCTTTAATATCTCCTCCCTCAAATCCACGAAGCTTTCCTGTTTCTAAATTCCTGTTGAAATTAACATCGTTTGAAGTGTCGCCATTATTAAATCTATCAGTCAATAAAAAATATACATTTGCAGCTTCCCAAACAAAAGGGGTTTCTGGCTTTTCTAGAAGTGCCTCCTTTTTGTCTTCACAATTAAAAAAAACCAAGCATGCTACTACGATTAAAAAATACTTCATTTTATTAGTGTTTCAAAGACCTATAAGTCCCGATAGCTATCAGGGTTAAAACTAAGAGGTCTAATTAGTTTTTATTGAATTTTTAAGATGAAAGCCTCTAATGCATCCAACTTTATTTTGATGGTACCGACACCATTTTCAATCTTTAGGGTTGCACTAAATTCATTGTATAGTTGGTCTGTCAACTCATAACTATCATCACTCAGATTCCAGTTTTTGATGACGCTATCAGGGATTTTCAGTTCAAATTCACTTCCGTTTTCAGCATCAAAATTTGAAACAATAATAAGTTGTTCATCATCACTCCATCTCACAAAAGACAAAACCTTATCATTGTAATCTTTAGTATTCAGTCGATTATACAAATGAATATCTTGATAATCCCCAGCCAAAGCGCTACTGTTTATTGTAAAATTCAATACTCTTTTATAGAAGTCTCTTAAATCCTTTTCTTCACCTGTTAATTGCCCACCATCAAATTGTTTGTTGTTTACCCAACGTTGATGTGCCGGCACACCTACATAATCAAATATTGACGTTCTGGTTGGATCTCCAAATCCTGTTTCTTCTGAACCATCCTCACCAACTTCCTGACCAAAATAAATCATGGTTGGCGCCGTTGTAGAAGCTGCCGAAACCACCATTGCGGGGTTTCCTTTTTCCGCACTTCCAGCAAAATCCGGACTTGCCAAACGCTGTTCGTCATGGTTTTCCAAAAAATGTAGCATGTGATGTTCAATATCCATTAAATCATCAAGAATTGGTGGAATATGATCTGTTTTTCCTTTGCCTTGCATCACACTTTTTATGGTATCATACAATTGGACTTTATCATACAGATAGTCCATTTTTCCTTTCTTTATATAATCTCTATAAAGTTTTGGGTTATAAACTTCAGCCAATAAAAACGCATCAGGATTTTTCATCTTGATACTGGAATTCATATAACTCCAAAATTCAACGGGCACCATTTCTGCCATATCATAACGAAAACCATCCACACCCATATCCAGCCAATACAATGCTATATCCTTAAATTTCACCCATGAATTTGGTACGGTTTTGTTTTTCCAAAAGCCATAATGTGTTATATAGTCTTCATTTCCAAAATCTTCAGGTAATTCGTCAAAATCCTTTTTTCCTTCAGGAGAAATGCCATAATTTACTTTTACGGTTTCATACCAATCATCCATATCGGGTTGCGACAACCGAGACCCGTTTCCTGTCCATTTTGCAGGTTTTTCTGGAAATTCACTATCTTCTAAAACATGTTTTTCTTTACCTAATGGCGTATAACCATTTTTCCAAATGGGCACTTTAAATACGTCTTTTGGATTATAATAAAAATTATTATCTACATGATAAGTTACCGATGTATCATCGTCTTCACCAAAATTCCTTACACCTTTTGGCTTCGAAATGCTTTTATAACTTCGAGCTACGTGATTAGGCACAATATCAATAATCACTTTTAAATCGGCTTCATGTGTGCGTTTTATAAGTGCTTTAAATTCCTCTAACCTATTTTCTACATTTACCGCCAAATCTGGGTTCACATTGTAATAATCTTTAACTGCATAAGGTGAACCGGCACGACCTTTTACAACATCGGGATCGTCATTTGAAATGCCATAGTTCGTGTAATCATTAATTACAGCATGGTGTGGCACGCCCGTAAACCAAATGTGGCTCACGCCTAAATCCTTAATTTCATTTAATGCTTTTGGTGTAAAATCGTTGAATTTACCAACACCGTTTTCCTCAATAGTACCCCAGGGTTTATTGGTGGTGTTTGTATTACCAAATAATCTTGTAAATACTTGGTAAACGACTTGTTTCTTTTTTGTAATCTGCTCCTTTTTAGCAGTTTTATTTTCTACTTTTTTTTGTTGCGTACAACTTAATCCTAACATTACTATTGCTATTAATATGTATTTTATTGATTTCATCTGTTTACTTTTTTAGTGCTTAGACCTCTTTAACGGAAGTCAGGTATAACCAGTTTGAGAAAAACAGTCATTTTATTGTGTCTTTTATGGTTGTTTTTAATCATTCTGGTTTCATTTTATTGTTCTTCTATATTAAACAACCAGCTTATGGCACTTTGGAATTCTGTTTTCCAAAACGATTCGCTATGCGTTCCGTTTTCAACAATCTTATTGTGAATACGGTTTTCTGAAAATCCATTCGCTTTTATTAAGCCTACCATTTTGTTCATGAGTTGTGCCACATTGCTGCCCTCTTTTTCTCCTGCTACATAATAAAACCGACTATCTTTTAAATTAGATGTTACTGTCGGAAGCTTAAACACGGAATCCGCATACCAAAATGATGGTGAAAACACACCAGCTTTTCCAAATACATCCGGTCGATCTATTGCTGCATAATGCGCAAACAAACCGCCCATAGACGAACCCATTACTACGGTGTTCTGACTATCTAGTTTTGTTCTGAACCTTTTATCTATTTCGGGCTTTAATATATTTACCAAAAAGTCCAAATACAGTTTCCCTTCTCCTTTTCCATATTTATCATTATTCCAAGGGGAATATTCGTTTAAACGTTTTTCTCCACCATGATCTACAGCAACAACAATGAGCCCAAAACCCGATTCGTCATACATTTTATTTAAGGTTTCATCCACTTCCCATTCGCCACTATACGACGTTGAAACATCAAATACATTCTGACCATCTTGAATGTATAAAACCGGATAACTTTCTTTTGAAGTACTGTAATTTGGCGGTAAATAAATACTGATTCTTCGCTTTCGATTTAATTGCGGGATTTCGAAATTCTCTGCAAATACCTGAACGTTACTTGTAGCGGTTGAAGGTTTGTTTTGTTGTCTTTTATCTGTCCAATTTAAAATACTTATTACAACTGTATCCTTTAATTTAGAAAATGAATACGTTCTGTTCTCTTTGGGGTTACCATTTGGTTCACACTCAACTGTTTCCCAATTTCCTTTTGTAAACTTATAACTTATATTTTTTTTATACTTAGGAATTGTGATTACATATTGGTTATTCTCTTTTTTTAATTTGAATTGTTCTTGTCCTCCAGACCAACCTTCAAAATCTCCAGAAATGAAAATATCATCATCAAAATTATGTGCTTTAGGGAAATCGTTTATGACAAACGTTACCAGCTCATCGATTAAAATTGTATTATCGTCCTGTTGCGTCTTGTTTTTACAGGACCATAGGAGAACTATACAACATATGATAAGTAGATGTTTTTTCATTAGATGTTTTTGAATTGCAACTGAAAAGAGACCTACAAGGTTTTTAAAACCTCGCAGGTCGATAATGATTTATTTTTAATCCAATTTAGTTGTCAAAATGACACTTCCCTTTTCCTTTAAAGTGATATTATCTCCCCAGAAAAACTGATAATCAGTAATGATATTTTTAACCGATTTCCCTTTTAAACCCACTTCTTCAAATCTATTCAAATCTAATTCTATAGGACTGTCATTTTTATTAATAATGTGTACTACAGTTTCATCACCATGGATTCTGAATAGTACATAAACACTATTTTCAGGTGCAAAATGAATGGTTTTACCCTCATGGATAGCTTTACTGTTTTTTCTATAATTCAGAAGTTTTTTTACATAGGATTGCATATCCTTTTGGGCATCATTTAAACCTTCGCCTGTAAACGCATTAATGGCATCGCCTTCCCAACCTCCGGGGAAATCCGTACGCACTAATCCGTGGTCTCCAGGTTTATCAAAATCGTTCATTAAAATTTCGGTCCCGTAATATAGTTGCGGAATTCTAGGTAATGTCAGTACATAACTCAATGCCATTTTTGTGTTGGCAATATCTCCGTGAAGCTGGGTAAAAATGCGACTCATATCATGGTTATCAGGAAAAAGCATAATATCCTTAGGCGTTGCATAATGGAAATCGTTTGCAAGACCTTGATACATTTTAACCAAACCTTTATCCCATTCTTCGTATTCATTTAAGGCTTCAACAATAGCGCGTTGCATTGGGAAATCCATTGGCGATTTTAAATTTGACTTGTAACCGTCCTTATTATTTGCACCATCCTGCCAATAGCCAACCAACAGCGGATTGTAACTCCACTCTTCGCCAACGATACTGAAATTAGGATATTCGTTCATAATGTCGCCCGCCCAACGGCTCATAAAATGTTTGTCCGGATAAGGATAGGTGTCTTGACGAATACCCCCAAGATTTGCAGTTTCAATCCACCAAATACTGTTTTGAACGGTATAGGTAGCCATAAACGGATTGCGTTGGTTTAAATCTGGCATTGCAGATACAAACCAACCCACATTCATATTCTGCTTATCTATTTTAGAGGCATATATATCTTGATTTGTGGTACGTCTGTGATTTGTGATAATGTCCTTACCGCCATCCCAATTATCAATATGCTTTTCATAATATTCCTGATGGTTTATCCAATCCTTAAATGGTAAATCTTTCATCCACCAATGCTGTAAACCGCAATGGTTTGCCACTTGATCCATGATAAGCTTCATGCCTTTTTCTGATAGTTTGGAGGACATTTCCAGATACGCTTCCAAGGTGCCAAAGCGTGGATCTATTTGATAATAATCTGTAATAGCGTAACCGTGATAAGAGCCTTTGGACATGTCGTTAGTTAATAACGGACAAGGCCAAATAGCTGTAAACCCTAAATCTTCTATATAGTCTAAATGATTTGTAATGCCTTTTATATCGCCACCATGTCTTGCATAATTATCACTCCTGTCGATAGTATTCTCGTTAAGTGCTTCAACAATATCATTTTTTGGCATTCCGTTTGCAAATCGATCAGGTGTGATTAAATAAATAGCGTCAGAACTATCAAAACCTATATAATCTTCTGATGGTTTTACTCTTGATTTCAACTCATAGGTATGTACTAAATCTTCTTTATTTTCTGCTTTAAAAGTGATATTGAATTTTCCAGCCTTTGCAGATTCAGAAATATTCAAATCTATAAACAGATAATTAGGGCTATCTGCTTTATGCACATTTTCAATGGAAACACCATGATATGAAATTTCTGGGGTTCTTTTGGAAATATTAGGGTGGTGCACTAAAAGTTGCAATTTTGGATTCTTAAAACCTACCCACCAGTTTAAGGGTTCAATACGGTTAACATCCTGTTTTTCAACTATCGAAACATTTTCATTAACCTTATCCATTTTTGTATCTCCTTCTTTTTTACAAGCTAAATTTAAAGTAAATACACATACAAAAACAGTCCAAATTGAAAGTTTATTGATTTTTCGGGTTTTTGAATAATTACTCATCATAATATTGCTTTTATTTAATCTCTTCAATACTAATCGCATAACCGCCACCTGGAGCTGATAATTGAGAAAGTTTTGACTTGCTAGTCACTTTTTTAGTTTTAATGGTATAAGCTTGCGGATTGGTTTTGTAATGCGCATCTTTACCATCGGCATAAATGGTAGCTTTATATTTTTTTCCTTTTTCAAGGAAATCAAATATGATGTTTGAGGTTCTTTTTTTATTCCCGTTCACATTACCAACAAACCAATTAGCACTTCCCTTTTCTTTTCTAGCTACGGTAATATAATCCCCAGGCTCAGCTTCTAAATACACACTTTTATCCCAATCTATAGCTACATCTTTTATAAATTGAAAGGCATCCATAAATTGCTCATAGTGTTCTGGCAAATCTGCTGCCATTTGGAGCGGGCTGTACATAGTAACGTATAACGCCAATTGGTTTGCAATAGTAGCGTTTAAGTGAGAATTATTATTTGGGCTGAATTTACTAATATCCATTTCGAAAATTCCAGGGGTGTAATCCATCGGGCCTCCAATTAGTCTCGTAAACGGCAACACGGTAACATGGTTTGGTTTTGATCCACCAAACGCTTGATATTCCGTTCCTCTAGCCGATTCATTTCCTATTAAATTAGGGTATGTTCTGCAAATTCCCGTTGGTCTCACAGCTTCATGGGCATTGACCATGATTTTATAATCTGCTGCTTTTTCAATGGCATATTGATAATGGTTTACTATCCATTGATTGTAATGGTTTTCGCCTCGCGGTAAAATATCGCCTACGTAACCACTTTTTACTGAATTATAGCCATTGTCTTTCATAAACTGATAGGCTTTATCCATATGGCGCTCGTAATTACGAACAGAACTTGAAGTTTCATGGTGCATCATCATTTCAACACCTTTTGATTTTGCATAAGCATGAATAGCTTCAACATCAAAATCTGGATAAGGGGTTACAAAATCGAATACATAATCTTTTGAGTGCCCGAACCAATCTTCCCAACCTTCGTTCCAACCTTCGACCAAAACCGCATCAAACCCGTGCTCTGAAGCAAAATCTATATGCCGTTTTACATTGGCGTTATTTGCGGCATGTGTTCCGTTTGGTTTTAATTTTGAATAATCTGTAACACCTAATTGTACCGCGGCTACCTCATCGGTATAATCCCATGAGCTTTTTCCGGTAATCATTTCCCACCAAACGCCTATATATTTTACTGGCTTTATCCATGAGGTATCTTCAATTTTACAAGGCTCGTTCAGGTTTAATGTCATTTTTGATGCCAGAATATCCCGTGCATCATCACTTACCATAATAGTCCGCCATGGCGAGTTACACGGTGCTTGCATATAGCCCTTATCGCCATTTGCATCTGGTGTTAACCACGATTCAAATACCATATTTTCATCGTCTAAATTCAAATGCATACATGAATAATTGATTAATGCGGCTTCATGCAAATTGATATACAAACCATCATTCGTTTTCATAATTAAAGAGGTTTGAACCCCTGTTGGAGAATAGGATTTTTGAGATAAGTTTACGGTCACCGCTTCTTCTGAAAAGCCTCTAATTTCTGATAATTTAGATTCTGTATAATCATATTCTTGGGTATCGTAATCTCCTGGAATCCAAAACGCCGTATGATCTCCTGTCATGGCAAATTGTGACTTTTCTTCTTTGATGACGAAATACACTAGATTGTCTTGCTCTGGAAATTCATAACGAAAACCTAAACCTTCGTTGAATAATCTAAAACGAATCATAACAATTCTATTGGTTTTATTTTGTTTTAGGCTTACAGCCAATTCGTTGTAATTATTACGAATTTCTTTTTCCTCTCCCCAAACTGGTATCCAAGTGTCATCAAAAGTTGATGTGTCAGTATTTAGGATTTTAAAGTCATTCAATAACGATGTATCATCATCTTTTAACTCTAAACCTAAGTGGCTTGGTTTTATAACTGCTTTGTTTTTATAGGATAACTCATAGGTTGGCATTCCGTCTTTTTCCAAAGAAAATTGCATGGTCAATTCTCCATTGGGCGATTTCAATGCTTGTGAATTAACAAGATTGAAAAATGAAAACAATACAGTTATACTTAATATATATAAAAATTTCATGGTTTTTGTTTTAGCGTTAAAATTGGTTTCAAAAGCTTCATTAGCTTACTGCGCGTAATCCTTTATTTTTTAGCATTAAAGATTTATCGTTAACAAGAATCTCAAGAGCATCACCACAAATCATTTCAAAATTTGTTTGATTTTGAGTAATATTTACTTTTATAATATGATTTCTAAAATTCACTTTAAATGAATAGCCTTTCCATTGTTTCGGGATTTTAGGTGTGAACGACAAGGTGTTGTCTTTAACACGCATGCCTCCAAAACCTTCAACAATACTCATCCAGGTACCTGCCATGGACGTAATGTGTAAACCTTCGTGTACTTCATGATTATAGTCGTCTAAATCTAAACGAGACGTTCGTAAATAGAAGGTATAGGCTTGCTCCATTCTGTCTAATTTTGCAGCTTGAATACTGTGTACACAAGGTGACAATGAACTTTCGTGGACTGTAAACGGTTCATAAAAATCGAAATGACACTCTAGCTCTTCATCAGAAAACTGATCTTCAAAAAAGTAAAATCCTTGTAAAGTATCCGCTTGTTTAATGTATGGTGAACGTAAGATTCTATCCCAGCTCCATTTTTGGTTTATGGGTCTTTCTGATTTTGGCAAATCTTTAACTGAAATCAATTCCTTATCTAAAAAGCCATCCTGCTGTAGATACACTTGATGTTTTTCAGAATACGGGAAATACATGTTATCTGCTACAGCTTTCCATAACGCCAATTCCTTTTTAGACAGATTTACTTTTTCAGCAATTCTTGAAAAGTCTGAAGTATATTCTACTTCAATTCTCTCAATTTGCTCTAGCGTATAATCTATACACCATTTTGCCAAATAGTTTGTGTACCAATTATTATTGACGTTATTTTCATATTCATTTGGCCCTGTAACACCAAGGATAACATATTGATTTTTATCTGAAGAAAAGTTTGCACGCTGTTGCCAAAAACGAGCAATCCCTATTAGAACTTCTAGCCCTTTTTCTGGAATATAACTGTAATCTCCCGTGTAACGGTGGTAGTTATAAATTGCGAATGCAATAGCACCATTTCTATGGATTTCCTCAAAGGTAATTTCCCATTCATTGTGGCACTCCTCACCATTCATGGTAACCATTGGATATAAAGCTGCTCCATTCTTAAAACCTAACTTTTCAGCATTTTCGATGGCTTTTTTCAAATGATTATAACGGTATTCTAATAGTGTTCTGGCTACCTTTTGGTCTTTGGTTGCCATATAAAATGGAATGCAATAGGCTTCGGTATCCCAATAGGTGCTTCCGCCATATTTTTCGCCTGTAAAACCTTTAGGGCCGATATTCAATTTTGAATCTTTACCTAGGTAGGTTTGGTTCAATTGAAAAATATTAAAGCGAATACCTTGTTGTGCTTTTACATCGCCATCAATGGTAATATCTGCTATGTCCCAAATAGTTTCCCAAGCTTGTTTTTGTTCTTCAAGCAATTGATTAAACCCTTTTTTAGTGGCGGTTTTAAGAACTTCTTTTGCAACTTTTACTAATTTGGATTTATCGTGATTTCTATCTACAGTATAGCCACCAAACTTTTGAATGCTATATGCATCGCCTTTTTTTACTGGGTATGCATAACTAAATGACACCAGATTTGAATCTGCAGTTATGTTATGCTCAACCATAATGGGCTTACCCGAAATGTAAACTTTCGATTCCATGAATGTACAGGTATGGAAATCGGTTTTCATGGTTTTAGCTTCAATAAAAGCTTGATTGTTTACATGACTTACATCTGTAGTATCCCAAAATTTATCGTCCCAATTGGTATCTTCATTTGTAATTCCTGAATCTAAATACGGTTGAAATATGATTTCAGCATCCACATTCAAAGGTGTAACCTCGTAATTTATGACACCTATTTCATCTAAATCTAAACTTAAAAAACGCTTTACAGATACTTCAACTTGAACATCGTTTGCTAAGGTCGCTTTAAAATAGCGTGACAACCAACCTTCTTTCATATTGAGTTCTCGTTTAAAATTATCAACAGACTTACAGGTGCTTAAATCTAGTGGTTCGCCGTTTACTGTAACGTTAATTCCAATCCAATTTGGTGCGTTCAATACTTTGGCAAAATATTCTGGATAGCCGTTTTTCCACCAACCCACACGGGTTTTATCTGGATAATATACCCCAGCGATATAGCTGCCTTGAAAGGTATCACCGGAATACTGCTCTTCAAAATTAGCACGTTGCCCCATGGCACCATTGCCAATACTGAATAAGCTCTCGGAAGATTTAACGCGACTTGCATCAAAACCTTCTTCTATGATAGACCAATTATCTGGTTTTATATAATCTTGATTCATTTTTTTTTAAGATATTAGAAAATAGACCATAGAAAATAGACGGCGTAGTTTCCCAACCGACTTTTTCTTATCTATATTCTTTGTTCTTTTTTCTCTTTTCTAATCGTTAATTCCTTGATAAAACTTGAACTAATTTCAGTTAAATCCTTAAAATTAAAATCGGCTTCATGAAGTGTTTTTTCATCTCCAATTCCGATGGAAATCATATTTGCAGTATTTGCAGCTTCTACGCCCGCAATGGCATCTTCAAAAACGATACATTGTTCTGGTTTTAAATTGAGTTTTTTAGCACCTATTAAAAACACTTCTGGATCTGGCTTTGCTTTAGAAACGCTATTTCCGTCAACAATTCCTGCAAATCTTTCGTATAAATTGACTTGTTTTAGAATTAATGGTGCATTTTTACTTGCGGAACCTAATACATATTGAATTCCTAATGCATCAAGCGCATCCAATAATTCACTTGCCCCTGGGAGAATTTCTTCTGGTCCCATTTCAGTAATATACTTGAGATATTCTTCGTTTTTACTGATTAGAAATTCTTGCTTTTTTTCTTCGGAAAGTTCAACGTTTCCGATATCTAAAAGAATCTCTAATGATCTTACGCGACTCACACCTTTTAAAAGTTCGTTGTGCGCTTCGGTAAACTCAAAACCCAAATGATCCGCAAGGTCTTTCCAAGCTAAAAAATGATATTTTGCTGTATCGACGATGACACCGTCTAAATCGAATATGACTCCTATTTTTTTCATCCTCTCCCTAACCCTCTCCGAAGGAGAGGGAATATTTATTATTTTATTGAACTATATCATCAACATCTTTAACTTTATAAACTAAAGACGCTGCAATTAAAAAACTAACACCACTCATCATTAAAGCAAATATGGCTTGATTGCCATAAGCATATTTTACAAGTGGGCCGCCAATTAAGGCATTGATTATTTGGGGTATTACAATGAAGAAATTAAATATCCCCATGTAAACCCCCATTTTCTTTGGTGAAATAGAGCCTGCAAGAATAGCATAAGGCATAGCCAAAATACTTGCCCAAGCAATCCCTACTCCTATCATAGAAAAAATAAGCCAATTTTTATCTGGCATAATGTAGATGGATAACAATCCTAAACCTCCAATAATTAGAGATATGGAATGTGTTTTTTTACGTCCGATTTTTTTAGCTATGTAAGGCAATGCAAAAGCATAAAACGCAGAAATCAGGTTATAAACCCCAAACAGAATCCCTATCCAGTCTCCTGCATCTTGATATGCAGCACTACTACTATCGGTATATGGCAAACCATAGAGATGTTGCGCAATGGCCGGGGTAGCAAATACCCACATCCCAAAAAGCCCAAACCATGAAAAGAATTGCACCCAACTTAATTGGCGCATAGTGGTTGGCATTTTTTTGAAGTCTTCAAAAATATCCATTAAACTGGATTTTGCCTCCTCTCCTTCTTTAACTACGGTATCGGCATGTACTTCTTCATCTTCAAAACTATCTAGTTCTTCAGGCGAATATTCCTTAGTTGTTAAAACGGTTACTAAAATTGAAACGACTAAAATAATAGCTCCAATAATGAAAGACAAAATCAAATTAAAAGGGACAGTTCCTGCAACAGTTTCATTAGAAACTCCAAACCAATTCGTCAAAGCATAGGGTAACCATGACCCAATAACCGCCCCAAAACCAATAAGTGCCGTCTGAACGCTAAAGCCTAAAGTACGTTGGTCTGTTCTTAGATTATCCCCAACTAAAGCTCGAAAAGGCTCCATGGCAATATTGAAAGAGGCATCCATAATCATTAACATTCCTGCACCAACCCATAAAGCTGGCAAGAAGGCTATAAAAATATCTGCTTGTGGCATGAGCACTAAACCTATGGAAGCTAAAATGGCCCCAACTAAAAAGTAAGGTTTTCGTCTGCCGAATCGTCCCCAAGTCTTATCACTATAATGCCCTATAATTGGCTGAACAATCAAACCCATTAGAGGTGCAATTATCCAAAACCAGGACAGTTCATGAACGTCGGCTCCGAAAATTTGAAGTATTCTACTTGCGTTGGCATTTTGGAGTGCAAACCCCATTTGGATTCCCAGAAATCCAAAACTCATGTTCCAGATTTGCCAGAAACTTAATTTACGCTTTTCCATTAAATAGTATGTTTAAATGAATACTATTTGATAAGCGATCCTATATCAATAGAACTAATGAAAATCAATAATTCTAAATTGATAAAACTTATCAAAACTTATTGTGAGAAGTAAAAATATAAGTCTTGATTTCGAATCAAAGATAAAAAAGAATTTTATTTTTCCTAATAAAATTTTAGCACCAATAGTTTTTAACGAAACTATTTAGTGGATTCTCTTTCAATAATTTCGGTCTCGATAACCACCTTTATAAAATCACTTTTTTTCTCGTTATTAGTGAAGTATTGCTCGGTTTTGGCGTCTTCTGCTTCCAATCTATCTATCAATAAATTCGCAGATTGCTCTCCTATTTTTTGACCGTGCTGACTAACCGTTGTTAAACTAGGCGTTGCATGTTTTGAAAGCACACCGTCTGTAAAACCAATAACCTGTATATCGTCTGGGATTTTAAATCCTAGTTTTCTTGCCACTTTCATTGCCGAAACGGCATACAGTTCATTTACTGCAAAAATACCATCGATATTGGGGTTTGACTTTAAAAATTGAACTATTTCAGTTTCTAAAACATCCAAATTATTTTCAACGTCTAAGCTGTCGTCAATCTTTAAAATTAAATTAGAATCTGCCTCAATGCCACTAAGTTGTAAAGCCTCTAAATAACCCTGGGTTCTTAATCTGCCTACGCTAACGTAATCCATCGTGGTTATTAATGCTATATTTTTGCAATCGTTTTCTACTAACCTTTTAACAGCTTTTACCGCACCGTTAAAATCATCAACAATTACCTTGTCGCAATCCACTTCATTTACAACCCTATCAAACATTACAATAGGGATGCCTTGATTAATTGTAGCGTTAAAATGATGGTAATCTTGCTTTAGTAAAGTTTCCTTGGATATAGACAAAATAAACCCGTCAATACTACCATTGGCAAGCATTTCCATATTAATGATTTCTTTTGTAAACGATTCGTTGGACAAGCCAACAATAACGTTATATCCGCGACGATTAGCCACTCTCTCAATACCTCGAATAACCGTTGAGAAAAAATGATGTACAATTTCTGGAATTAAAATACCGATGGTCTTAGTTTTTCTATTCTTTAAGCTAAGTGCAATATTATTGGGTTTGTAGTTGTATAGTTTAGCAAACGCTTGAATTTTTTGCGTCGTATCTTCACTAATCTCTTTGCTATTGCTCAAAGCTTTGGAAACCGTTGAAACCGAAACGTCTAATTCCTTAGCAATTTGCTTTAATGTTATCTTTCTTTTCATAATCTTTAATTCAGCCTAAAATAGCAATTATTCGGCTGTTATGGATAAAGAAATGAAATTATTTAATAGGTCGTTAATATATGCTTTTCTCAGTTTTAGGCCAAAAAACCAAAAAGTTGTCAACACGAAAACGTTTTCGTAGAATATTTCGTAATCCGGAATTGTTTATTTACAATTTGTTTATATAGTTTTGATATGAGAAGTGGAAATATAAACAAACTAAAATGACTTATTAATTAAACTAATTTGTATGAAATCAACACTTAATAGTTTACTGTTTTTTCTGTTTTTGGCACCCGCCTATATATTCGGGCAAACGTCTTTAACAGGAACAGTAACAGAACAATCAACTTCCATCCCTCTTCCAGGGGTAAATGTCGTTATTAAAGGCACATCAACTGGAACCGCCACAGATTTTGATGGAAATTATACTATTGAAGTAAATAACGGAGATGTTATTGTATTTTCTTATGTGGGCTATCAATCTCAAGAAATCACTTTTTCTGGACAAACCACCTTAGATGTACAATTAACTGAGGATGCTGCACAATTGGAAGAAATTGTTATTATTGGTTATGGTAGCGTTAAAAAAGAAGATTTAACGGGTGCGGTTGATGTTATTTCGTCGGAAGACTTTAACCAAGGTGCAGTTGTATCTCCAGATCAATTGTTACAAGGTAAGGCAGCGGGTGTAAGGATAACAAGTGCTGGTGGACAACCAGATGCTGCTCCGAATATTCGTATTAGAGGTGGTTCATCACTTTCTGGTAACAATTCGCCTTTAATCGTAATTGATGGTGTGCCACTAGACAATGGGGGTGTTGCCGGTGTAGGAAACCCGTTAAGTTTGATAAACCCTAACGATATTGAAAGTTTCAGTATTCTTAAAGACGCCTCTGCAACTGCAATTTACGGTTCTCGTGCTTCTAATGGTGTACTTATTATTACCACCAAAAAAGGAACTTCAGGAGAAGCTAAATTTAATTTTTCTGCTAGAACCTCGTTAAGTAATATTAGCCCAAGTGACCAAGTTCAAGTTATGAATGGCAATGAATTTGTAAGATTTGCACAAACATACTTTCCAAATAATTTAGAAGCTTTAGGTGTACCTGTTGGGAGCGTTGATAATAATCAGCCAAGTACAATCGTTAATTTAACAGATGCGGATGGTAACCCTATCCAACGTGAAATTTACAATACCGATTGGCAAGATGTAATTTATAGAACAGCTATAACTAAAGACTATAACTTTGGCGTAAGAGCCAATTTATTGAAAAAAGTTCCTTTTAGAGCCTCTATTGGTTATAATGAAACTGAAGGTGTTGTAAAAACTAATGACTATGAGAGAATTACGGCATCATTAAGATTGACTCCCAAGTTTTTTGATGATCATTTAAAAGTGGACATTAATGCTAAAGGAACCGTTGTTGACAAAAATTCTATTGATGAAGGTGGTGCATTAGGTGGAGCTATTTCAATGGATCCAACCAAACCAATTTACGATAGAAATTCTATTTTTGGTGGTTTCTACCAACAATTACAAGCTCCGGATAACCCTAATAACCCAAACGCAAAAATTGGAGCAGGCAATCCATTAGGCGTTTTATTACAAAGAAGACGTCCTGAAAAGGTAGATCGTTTACTTGGTAATATAGAACTTGATTATAAGATGCATTTTTTACCAGAATTACGTGCTGTTGTAAATTTAGGTCTAGAAGCAGCAAGAGCTGAAATTGAAGAGCTTTTTTCTGAGAATGCAATTAATTCATACACACTAGTACCAGATACTAATGTTCCACCTGGCACATTTATATTTAATCCAGGAAAAAGTTTTGGAGAAAGACAGCATATTACAAATGTTACTATGGAATCTTACCTAGCGTACCGCAAAGAATTTGACGACTTCTTCATTAATAATTTTGATGTTCAAGCAGGATACTCATACCAAAACTTTAAAAATGATGGTAATAAAGATGAATTTGAAAATGATCCTACAACAGGTCAAAGAATTCCAAATATAGACCCATTAAATCCTAATAATAGATATTTTAACGAATTGAATTTGCAATCATTCTTTGGACGAGCTAATATTAATTTAGCTAACAAATACTTACTTACAGCTTCTTTTAGAGCAGATGGATCTTCTTTCTTTACAGAAGAAAACCGTTGGGGCTATTTCCCTTCTGCGGCATTAGCTTGGAAAGTAAAAGAGGAAAGTTTTTTAAAAGATGTAAACTTTGTTAACGATTTTAAACTAAGATTTGGTTGGGGTGAAACTGGGCAACAAGATATTTCTGGACAGGTTGGTTTTTACCCATCTATTCCTTTATTCGAAATTGGTTCTCCAGAAAGTCAATATATCTCTGGTGTTAACTTATATAATGCTAAAGAGTTTAACCCAGATTTAACTTGGGAAAAAACCACAACATATAATGCAGGTGTGGATTTTGACTTTTTTGCAAATAGCTTCCTTTCAGGATCTTTTGATATCTTTAAAAGAGAAACAACAGATTTATTAGTGTTAACCGGAGTTCCTCCAGGACAAGCTTTAAGCGATCAGGTTATTCAAAATGTAGGGTCCACTGAAAGTAAAGGATTTGAGTTGAACTTAAACTTAAACCCTGTACAAAATGATGATTTCAATTTGTCATTTAATGGTAATTTATCATATAATTTTACTGAGGTAACTGACTTAGAAGGAGTTGAGCAAATTAACGCTCCAAATGGTGGACTAGCTATTGGAACAGGGAATATATTATTAAGACATGCCTTAGGAGAACAAGCAGGTTCTGCATGGGTTCTAAAACAAGTATATGACACCGATGGCAACCCAATATTAGGTTCTTTCGTTGACTTAAACGATGACGGAAGAATTACAGAAGCCGATAGATATTATAGAGCTATTCAACCTAACTGGACATTTGGTTTTGGTTTTAACATGAACTACAAAAACTGGGATTTCAGCGCAAGCTTTAGAGGTCAGTTAGATGGCGAAATTTACAACTCAAGACGCTTAACACATGGTGCGATAGAAAATGCATTGTCTTTAGATGGTAATTCATTTAACAATACCTTGAATTTCTTTGAAGGAGAGGCAAGTCCCGTATTTACAGATATAGTAGACCCTGTTCAATATTCGGATTATTTTCTTGAAGGTGCTTCATTCCTAAGATGTGAGAACATTGTGCTTGGTCACACATTGACTGATGTCATAAAAAATGCAAGACTTAAATTATATGCTGCGGTTAACAACCCTTTCCTAATCACAAATTATTCTGGACAAGATCCTGAGAATTTCACAGGTATAGATAATAACTTTTACCCAAGAGCAACCATATATAATTTAGGTGTTAATATTGATTTTTAAACTATGAAAATTATGAAAAATAAAATTTTAAAATTACTATTTGGTTTGGTAGTAGTATTCTCTGTCAGCATTAGCTGTACAGATGATTTAAACACTAAACCACTAGTAGAGTTATCGTTAGAAGAATTACTGGCTCAAGATCCACGCGCAGTTGAAGGTATTTTATCTAGACTTTATGGTTCGTTCGCACTTTCTGGTGCCGACGGTTCTGGAAGTTCAGACATTAGTGACGATGCCGGTGAATCACCTTTTTTAAGAGGGATTGTAAATCTGCAAGACTTCGCAGCCGATGCTATGAAAAACAGATGGGGAGACAATGGTCTAGACCAATTAACCACAACAACAGATTGGACACCAGAAAATAAATTCTTTAGGTATTTATACAATAGAATTTTCTTTACAATTCCACAGTGTAACAACTTACTTTCAATCCTTCCTAACGTAGAGGTAGAAAATAAAGACGGAATAATTTCTGAAGTTCGCTTTATTAGAGCGTTGGCTAACTATTATTTAATTGATGTTTTTGGAAAAGGGGTTTTGGCAACAGAAGAAAATTTTGGTCAAACAGAGTCTTTACCTGAAGCATCGCGTCAAGAATTATTTGATTTTGTTGAATCTGAATTATTAGCTATTGAGCCTCTTTTACCAGCAACCAATACATATGGTAGAGCTACAAGTGGTGCAGCACAAATGTTACTAGCAAAATTATATTTAAATGCTGAAGTCTATACAGGTACTCCTAGATATGGAGATGCAGCTACATTTGCTAACAAAGTAATTACCGAAGGACCTTATACATTAGATCCAGATTTTGTGAGTATTTTTTCTGGAGACAATAATGAATCAAATGAAATCATTTTCCCTTTAATTGCTGATGATCAAGTAAGTCAGAGTTTTGGAAACACTACCTATATTGTTAATGGTAGTTTAAATGACGCCACGATGCCATTAGCACAATTTGGTGCAACTGAAGGTTGGGGTGGACACAGATCCAGCAAAGCTTGGTATGGTTTATTTGGTGATTTAAGTACTTCAACAGATGATAGAGCAAACCTATTTTGGACAGATGGACATAATTTTGAAATGGAAGATTATAAAGAATGGACCGATGGTTACCCCTCTATAAAATTTAGAAATACAAACTTTACTGGACCTTCTTTACCCTCAAGTTTTTCCCCAACAGACTTTCCTTTATTCAGATTAGCTGATGCTTATTTGATGTATGCAGAATGCGCTGTTCGAGGAGCAGCAGGAGCAGATATGGGAACCGCTGTTCAATATGTAAATGATGTTAGAACAAGATCAAATGCAAGCAGCATTACTCAAAATGATTTAACAGAACAATTCATTATTGACGAGCGTGCAAGAGAGTTAAACCTTGAAGGACACAGGCGTACAGACTTAATACGCTTTGGAAAGTTTACAGGAGGGTCTTATTTATGGCCATGGAAAGGTGGTGTAAAAAATGGTACATCGATACCGACTACTTATAGATTATATCCTATACCATCGTCGGCACTACAAGCAAACCCGAATTTATCTCAAAACCCAGGGTTTTAATACTAAAAATGAATTAAAATGAAAAAATTGAAAAACATATTTATACCCATACTAGCAGCACTTTTACTTGTGTTAGTTAGTTCTTGTTCTGAAGACGATGAAAAATTTATTGTCTCTGACACCGAACCCGTTGTTTTGGGCGATTTGACCATTACCGATATCGTGCTGGATCCTGTTAACACAAATAACCCAGCGGTTACCTTTAACTGGACCGAAGCAGATTATGGGCAACAAGTTCCAGTTACCTACCAGATTGAGGTGGCTAGCGACGAAATGTTCTCGAATTCAGCAACCGCAGCTACTGTTAATAGTGGTAATACAGTGACACTTTCTGCAAGTGAAGTAAACGTTGCAGCAGGCAACGTTGGTTTACCTCCCTTTGCATGGAATATGCTATATGCAAGAGTAACCTCTTCCGTTGGTACTGAAAACGGTTTACCCGTTGCATCAAACAGCATCAGCTTTAACGTATTTCCATACTTTAATTATACTTTTAAAGATTATTACTTAGTAGGAAACGGTGTGGCACCAGGGTGGAGCAATGACAATAACAACCCGCCTTTGTTTAGAGATGGCAACAACCCAAATATATATTACTATACGGGCTATTTTACAAATAGTGACGGTGATTTTGGTAACGGAAGATTCAAGATTTTAGAAACTAGAGGTTCATGGCAACCGCAATGGGGTGTATCAGATGATGAAGGGGATGATGTTCTTAAAACTTCTGGGAGTATTGCAGGAAATCCAGAAACACAAGATGGCGATCCGGGGCGTTTTGGAGTGGCAGCTGATGGATATTATCAATTTAGTATAAACTTCTCTTCAAAAACATACACTATGGCTGCTTATGATGCTTCTGGAGCAACAGACTTCACTAGCATTGAAATTCAAGGTTCGGCAGCTACCACTACTGCTATGACCCAATCTACTTTTGATAGCCATATTTGGTACTTAAGTAGTGTACGTTTAACGCAAGGAGACTTACAGTTTAAAACAAACTCAGGATCTGTTTGGGGAGGAACCACTGAATTTTCTGGTCAAGCAACAGCTAATGGTGGAAACATTCCTGTTATTGTTGAAGACGATTACGAGGTTTGGTTTAACGATCTAGATGGTCGCTATATACTAATTCCGTTGAATTTATAATCATAAAAAAAATAAACATGAATTTATATATAAAAAAAATAAGCTTTCTTTTGCTTTCACTAGCGTTTATCTTAACCGCTTGTGAAACCGATGATAGTATTCAGATAATGTCTGCAGATCCAGCATTTACACTAGAGCAGCCAGGAATTTCCACTGTGTTTTTAAATTTCGGGACACCAACAAATCCCGCCATTACACTTTCGTGGAACGACGATTTAACGGGCAGTACTTCATACGACGTTGAAATGGCTTTGGATACCGATTTTACTTCAACTGTTGATTTAGGTAATTCTAGTACCAACTTTTTCACAATAAATGTTCAAGATTTAAATGCAGCCATAAGAAATGCTGGCGTAACAAAATTCAAGGATATTGATGTATACTTAAGGGTTGTGGCAGATAACGCTACTAGCAACGCTATAAAATATATAATAACTACATATCCTACCGATAAACCGGAACTGACCAGTCCATCAGCAAACGATGCTTTTGTACTATCTATTGGCTCTTTAGACGCCATAGCAATGACTGCTGAATGGACAGATGTTGCTCTTGCTTCCGATTTAGACACTAATATTGATTACAACCTTCAAGCGGCTGCAGCAGGAACAGATTTTGCTACTCCTATTTCAATTGGAACGGGCACCAATATCACTTCAATAACAGCAACCCATTCCGATTTAAATGCAGTAGCCATTGGTATTGGTTTAGTAGCAGAAGTGGCTGGTGACATGGAAATGAGGGTTGTGGCCAAAAACACAAACTCTAATGAAAATGTTTTAGAACGCATTTCTGAAACCGTAACGGTTTCTGTAACCCCTTATCTTGCGTCTTTTCCAAATTTATTTATGGTAGGCAGTGCTACAACAGCAGGGTGGAATCCTGATAACAATAACAACCCTTTATTTAGAAATCAAGAGGTGCCCAATGCGTATGTATATACAGGATATTTTCAAGCTGGTGAATTCAAATTACTGGAAACCAATCAATGGCAACCACAATGGGGCACCAATGACGGTTCTACTTTAGCTGTAAATACAGGTGGTGGGTCAGATCCGGGAACATTTAATGTTGCTACAGCAGGGTATTACACCTACAATTTTACAACAGTAGGCGAATCAGGTACTTTTACAGTAACACCTTTTGATGCTTCTGGAGTGGCAACCTACACCTCTATTGCTATTATTGGCGATGCAACCCCTAATGGTTGGGACGGAGACAATGATACAGATTTAACCCAAGACCCTAACAATCCTCATTTATGGTATCTAAATGATGTTACACTTACGAATGGCGGTTCTATGTTGATTAGAGCCAATAACGATTGGGCCGATGTATGGCGATATACAGGCTCCACAGAACTATATGGAACAGCGGTTTTAGCTGGTGATGGAAACAATATCCCTTTTACCTCACCAACAGGTAGCTATGATATTTGGTTCAATGATTTGGATGGTAGCTATGTGATTATAGCAAACTAGTTTAATTAAGACAAAAGGCTGTGCTATACCATCGCACAGCCTTTTTTCATTGAAACTCACAACTATGAAAAAACTATTACTATTTACAGTTCTATTATTTACGTATGTGGCAACTTTTGCCCAACCATCTCCTGAACTATCATGGCAAGGTGGCAACAACCCAGAAGAAACCGATTCTGCAACGCTATTGTTTGATGCAACAGGAACCCCTTTAGAATCTTATGGCGGCACTATTTATGCCCATACGGGTGTAACTCTTGATAATACAATACAATGGCAAAATGTTAAAGGCGATTGGGGAAATAACTCAAACCAACCCGCTTTAGCATTGGTATCTGGCAATACGTATAGTTTAAACCTTACACCAACAATACGCGACTTCTATAATAATCCCGCAGGCACCATTACCGGTATTAATATAGTTTTGAGAAGTGCCAATGCGGGTACGCAAACCACTAATCTCAATATTTCTGTGGGGGCGTTACAATTAACACTTACTGCACCTACAAATCCAATTACCATACTATCTTCTGGAGGAAATTTAAGCATCACCGCTACCAATACTGGGGGCAATGCCAATTATATCTTAAAAGCCAATGGAAGTACAATAGACGAGCCTGCTACAAGTGCATCTTCCTATTCCTATACCGATATGAATATTATGGTAAATAAAAATTATGTTTTAGAAGCAACCATCGGAAGCACAACTAAATCTGTAGCATTTTCAGTACTTATCGATCCAGGTGCCAATAACGCTACAATGCCCGAAGATTATCCAGAAGGCATCAACTATGACAACACAGATCCTACCGTGGCAACATTGGTTTTAAATGCCCCTGAAAAGGATTTTGTTTACGTAGCAGGAAGTTTTAACAGTTGGAATCCTGAAACTACCGATGCTATGAAATATGATACTACCAGAAATAAATTTTGGTTGACATTGACGGGGCTTACTTCGCAACAAATAGAAACCTATCAATATTGGGTGGTGGACAAAACACCAATTGCAAACTCCCCTGCTCTAGTTAAAACAGCCGATCCTTATTCCACATTAGTATTATCTCCTTTTGATGATCCAACTATTCCTCCTTCAACATATCCTAGTTTACCAACTTATCCAGTTGGTCAAGAACGTGAAGTAACTGTACTTCAAACTGGAAAAACACCATACAATTGGCAGGTTACTAATTTCAATAAACCTAAAAAAGAAGATCTGGTTATTTATGAAGTTTTAATTCGTGACTTTGATGCCGATAGAAACTTTCAAGACATCATTGACAAAATCGATTACTTTAAAAACTTAAATATCAATGCTATTGAATTAATGCCCGTAATGGAATTTGAAGGCAATGAAAGTTGGGGATACAATACCTCGTTTCATATGGCATTGGATAAATTTTATGGTACCGAAGACAAATTTAAAGAGTTAGTGGATGTATGCCATCAAAATGGTATCGCCGTAATTTTAGATGTAGCTTTAAACCATGCCTTTGGAAGAAACCCGATGGTGCGTATGTGGATGAACGATCCTGACAATGATGGTTGGGGCGAACCAAGTTCAGAAAACCCTTATTTTAACACCACACCAAAACATTCCTATAACGTAGGCTCTGATTTTGATCATTCCAACTCATTTACAAGAGTCTATACAAAGCGTGTTGTAAAACATTGGATAGAAGAATTTAACATTGATGGTTTCCGATGGGATTTAACCAAAGGATTTACCCAATTATGTTCTTCTGGAGATGAAGGTTGCACCAATAGTTACAAACAAGATCGTGTTGATGTATTAAAAGAGTATGCCGATTATTCTTGGAGTTTAGATGAAACGCATTATGTCATTTTTGAGCATTTGGGTAACGACGATGAAGAAAGCGAATGGGCCAATTACAGATTGGGAGACGCAATTCCCAAAGGTATTATGCTATGGGGAAAAATGACGGACCCTTATAGCCAATTGACCATGGGATATGCAAACAATTCTAACATAAGCAGAATGGGACATAAAGCACATTCTGGTTTTACAGACAAACGTGTGGTTGGCTATGCCGAAAGTCATGATGAACTCCGAATTATGGAAAAAAACAAACGTTTCGGTAATAGTAGTGGCGGATATGACACCAAAGACCTCAACACAGGACTCTCAAGAATGTCGGCTTTAGGAGCTATGTCATTAACCATTCCTGGGCCAAAAATGATTTGGCATTTTGGGGAATTGGGCATGGACAATTCTATTTTTACATGCTCAAATGGCAGTTTGAACTTACCTGATGACTCACCTCCAAGTGGTGATAATGGTTCCCCTGCTGGAGATTGTAAACTGGACACCAAACCACAACCTCAATGGACCAACAATTGGTTGAATGATGCGAACCGAAGTCCTATTTATGAAACATGGTCCAGAATCAACAATCTAAAGGTGAACGAACCCGTTTTTGAAGGTGATTATAATATTACATCTGGAAACCTAACGCCCAGAATAAGCATATTTACCGGAAGTGAAACCACTTCTGGCACTGAGTTAAAAAATGTGGTTATCATTGCTAATTTTGAATTGGCCAATACCAATGTAAACCCAAACTTTCCTTATGGGGGCACTTGGTATGATTTAATGGATACCTCGGCTACTCCTGCAACTATCGCAGGTAGCACAACATCCATAAATCTAGCACCCGGGGAATTTAAAATGTATGGGAATCAAGCGTCTTCTTTATCGGTAAATGATTTTGAAACCTCCAATGCCATTAAATTATATCCTAACCCAACCCAATATATGTTTTCTATAAATACGGATGTAAAAACAGTATCAATCTATGACATAAGAGGAAAATTGGTAAAGCTGTTTAAAGGTAATTTTAAAAGCGGACACGCATTTGATGTTTCAAATTTACCGAAAAGCATATATCTTATAAGGGCTAAAAATGACTTTGGCATTACGGGTTTCACAAAGCTTGTAAAGTTTTAAAACTCTTTGAGACTATGATTGAGTGTTGATTAATGTAAAAAAATTAGTTTAGTTTAGTTTAGTTTGAATGTTAGTTGAAATGCTAGCAATCTTTTAAAGGCTTTCAGATTCCTGAAAGCCTTTTATTTTTCAAGAAGCTGGCTTTAATTCCTATTTATAGAGGCATCAAAGAAACAGCACACCCTCCTCCTGCAGCTAAATTAAGTTCTAAAACAGTTTCTCTATCTACCTCTTTTTCTTCAATATCGTAAACCTCTGGATTCTCTAGATAATGAGAATCAGGTTTATCCTTATAAATCTTTGCCAAATAAGTTTTGCCTTCATCCAAAAAATCTAAATTAACTTTTAGAGCACGTTTATTCTCGTCAGTAATCGTCCCTAAAAACCAGTTTTTAGTCCCTTTTTCTTGTCTTGCAACCGTGATAAACTCCCCAATTTCAGCATCCAAAACTTTTGAGGTATTCCAATCTACACCAACATCTTTTATAAATTGCATGGCTGGATGCCCTTTATAATGTTTCATCAAATCTGGCACCATTTGCACGGGGCTATACAACACCACATACAACGCCAATTGATGCGCCAATGTGGTATTGATTTGATTTTCTGGTCTTGATGGTTTTAAAGAGGTATTGAAAATTCCAGGAGTATAATCCACAGGGCCGCCCAACATTCTGGTAAATGGCACAATGGTTAAATGTTCTGGAGGATTACCACCATCTTTAGCCCATGCATTATATTCTTGCCCGCGAACACCTTCACGAGCAATGGCAACTGGATATGTGCGTCGCTTTCCTGTTGCTTTAATGGGTTCGTGTGCATTTATAGCTACTTGAGTTTCCAATCCTTTTTCCAATACTTTTTGGTAATGATTTACCATATATTGCCCATGATGGTATTCCCCTTCTGGAATAATACTACCAACATAACCTGTTTTCACAGAATGAATCCCTAGGTTTTTCATCAAAGCAAAAGCGGTATCCATTTGTTTTTCGTAGCGGATAATATCTGCTGAAGTTTCATGATGCATCACTAATTCCACGCCTTTGGATTTTCCATAACGCACCACTTCTTCCAAATCGTAATCTGGATAAGGCGTCACAAAATCGAAGTGTACTTTTTTATTCTTCTTATCCCACCATTTTTCCCAACCAATATTCCAGCCTTCAACAAGCATTCCACCGATGTTATGTTCCGCAGAAAAATCAATTAACTCCTTGGCGTATTCAGTATTGGCGGCATGGTATTTTCCAGAATAATCCCAACTACCTGTGCCGATGTGCATATCCCACCAAATACCTGAATATTTCATAGGTTTGAAGTAAGGCATCTCATCAATTTCACTTGGGTCGTTTAGGTTAACGATGAGTTTAGATTCAATTAAATCTCCTGCTCTGTCTGTAATTTGAATGGTTCTCCATGGTGTTTCAAATGGTGTTTGCCGTTTTACTTTTATGTTTTTACTGTTACCAACCAATTCGCTTTTCATTTTTAAGTTTGTGGTATCAACCGCTAAAGTCATACCTGCATAATCGGTTAAATCTGCTTCATGAAAACTTAAATACACACCCGAATCCGTTTTCATGGTTACTGGCGTATTTACAGCATTTTCAGGCATGTAGGTTTGTCCTAAATGTGTCCCAGGTTCATAGAATTTTAAGGCATCGATTTCTGAGAATTGTGTGGTTTGACACAAGTATTCATAAATATCCCAATCTCCAGGAATCCACCATACTTTGTGGTTTTCGGTTAAATTGAATTCGGTGTTTTCATCTGTAATCACAACATTATTCAAATGTTTTTGCTTCGGGAATTCATATCTAAATCCGATACCGTCGTCATAAACTTTGAAGACAATATTCAATTGTCGTTTTAATTCTGAAGTTTCCTCTAATTCAATTTTCAATTCATTGTAATGGTTTCTCACTTGAGCATCTTCTCCCCAAATCATGTCCCATGTTTCATCGGTAGTCGTTGCTTCAATAGCTGTTATTTTGAAATTATCACTTAAAGATTCAGCATCCTTTAAATCAAAACTCATTTTTGAAGTATCGATAACTTTTTTATTTTTATAATTGACTATGTAATATGGTTCGCCTTTTTCAGATAGAAAAAAATCGACTTTCACATTGTTATCAGGAGAAAGAACTCTAGTATTTAATGGTTTATCAACACAAGACGAAAAAGTAACTGCAAAGATTAAACCTAAATAAATTGTTCTTATATTGAAACTGATTCTCATAATTTTGAAACTAGATTTAAGGCGTTTGTATAATCTCACTTTTTTCTGAAATCCCATTTTCATTAAATGCTTCAATTGTAAAATAATATGGCGTATCACGATCCAAGCATCGCATAAAATGTTCAGAGGTATCATAAACCAACCACGACTGGTAAAGTTTGTCTGGAGCGATTCCCCAACGAATGTTATAACCCTGAGCACCCTTTACAGGATTCCAAGTAAACCCTATATCTCTTCGGTCAGTTTTGCGTTTTACCGTGAACCCTTTTACACTTGCTGGTATTTCTCCATCGCCCAAACCAAACACCCTGAACTCAGACATAGCAAAATTTGCTCCTGGCACCTCCACATTGTTATAGCGTACATACTTTGCACGAACTGGGGTATCTAATACGATATAAGCGTTAGGCGCATCAATATCACTTTTGCTTCTATCAACTACAGTTTGCCAGTTTTCACCATCTTCTGATGTTTCAATACTGAAACGGTGTCTCAATCCTTCGGTTCGCGTATATATCCCTGATTCGTGGTCGTGAAAATTCAACTGAAACGCATGAATCTTTCCAGGGTTTTGCATTTCAATTTTTAGCCATTGTTTATCATTATTGGCTTCGGCCACCCAAAATGTTTTCGGGTTTTCATCAGTCAATACTTTCGATATAATTTCATCGTTTGCGGTTTTTTCGAGAGGTAATTCTGTGACCTGTACATCATCGTCATTCGATGTGAATTTCATAATCTGTTTTAATGATGATGACACCGTAGTACTTCCTTTATAAGAAAGCAACATCCAGCCATTATGATGTCCTGCTTTTGTTGGATGGCTTGGAGCAAAACGCGGATAATCGCCATAATCAGTAGTGCAGTACATTAAGCCTTCATCGTCAAAATAGGTGGGAAACATACACAAACGACGTTCCCATTGCGCATTAGAGGCCAATGCCATGGTTCCAAAATGCCAATATTGTCCGTTAGTTTGCTTAACGGTAATACCATGTCCTGCGCCATTGGTAAACCCACCAGGCTTAAAACTCATTGGGTTATTTTTCATGTAAGTAAAGGGACCAAGTGGTGTATCTCCAATATATGCACCATCTGCATACACATTAAACTGAGTCCCGGGAGCTGCATACTGTAAATAATATTTCCCGTTGTGCTTTGTCATGGAAGCCCCTTCCATATAGCCTTCCTTCAAAGTGGGATGAAAATTATTTTCGCCAAAGCGTTCCCACCCGTGCGCTTCCTCAACAAGATTTATCAATTCTTTTTTAACACCTGTTTCGAGAAAACGGTCGTCCTTATTCAGCATTTTTACGCGGATGGGATGTACATTGGATGACCCCCAATAAAGGTACGTTTTGCCGTCATTATCAATGAATAATTCCGAATCCTGAATGTTTTTGGTAATGGAAGCCGTTGGAGTCCATTTTCCTTCTTTTGGATCATCTGTATAAAGAATGCTTCCGTAACCGGCCGGATCACCTGCAAAATAGACTAATGAATCCTTATAGTTAAAAGCAGTAGGTGCGTTACATCCTTCAAAAAACCATTGTTGGGGCTTAATGAATTTCCAGTTTACCAAATCTGTAGAATGCCAATAGCCAAAAGAACGCGTAACGAACATGTAATATTCTCCACGGAATTCTATTACAGCAGGGTCTGCACCTGAGCGATAGGATAAGTTTCTGCTTGAATTGTAAACCATGTAGGTATAATCAATGTCTAACGGATTGCAATAAGTTTCTGAATTCTTTTTTTCTGAACTTGAAGTTTGATTTTTAGCAACCGCTTTTGAATTAGCCATCTTGTCCTTGCAGGAAAAGAGGCAAACTAATCCTAAATATGTAATTAGTGTGATTTTATAGATTGATTTCATCTGATTGATCTTTTAAACCTACTCCCGAAGTTTCGGGATTGAAACCTTGCAGGAAAAGGATGTTTATATTTTGTGAGACCTACAAGGTTTTTAAAACCTCGCAGGTCGGATCGCTAAGTTCTGAATTTACCTGTCAGGTCTTATGACATTAATGTTCATAAGCTTCCATAGGCTGTCCTCGCAATCGTTCAAAACCTTTATAGGCGCGTTTAATTTGTTCTGGTTTTGCACGTTCAAACTCTTTTTCGGTAACATGATATTGCTCTTGCAATTCGGCTAATCGTTGTCGTAAAATCTGTTCAACTTCATTGTAAGCATCATCATTTATCACATTATTGACTTCTGAAGGGTCTTCTTTTAAATCGTATAATTCCCATTCGTCAATATCATCATATACATGAATCAATTTAAAACGGTCGGTACGCACACCATACATCTTTTTTACCATGTGAAATGCGGGGAAATCATAATAATGATAATAAATGGCATCACGGAAATCTTCATCTTCAATAGTGTTAGTAAATAAGGGTCTTAATGATTTTCCTTGCATATCTTCGGGAATGTCAACATTTGCAAAGTCTAAAAAGGTTTCAGCAAAATCCAGATTCTGCGTTAATGCAGTAATTTCAGTTCCTGGTTTAATCACCTTAGGGTACTTCATAAGCATAGGCATTTCCAAAGATTCCTCATACATAAAACGTTTATCGAACCAGCCCTTTTCTCCCAAATAAAAGCCTTGGTCTGTAGTGTAAACCACGATGGTATTTTCCTCTAAATTATTGGCTTTCAAATAATCTAAAATTTTCCCAACACCCTCATCAACCGCAGCTATGGTTGCCAAATAATCTTGTAAATAGCGTTGTAATTTCCATAAATCTAAATCCTTTCCTTTTAAATTGGCATCGTGAAAGGCATCATTTTTTGGTTGGTAGGCTTTATCCCAAGCGGCGCGTTGCCCTGGTGTCATACGCTCAAAATCTGTTTTCCAAGGATTGTGCGCCAATTCTGGACTGCCTTTCTTTTTGGTCATTTTTAAATCATGGCCTTCGTACATGTCTCTATAAATGGTTTGGTATTGTTCTTTTGAAGCCGTAGAGCCTTTATGGTCTGTAAAATAAGTATCTGGAACAGGAAACTTTACATTATCATATTTATTAGTATGACGTAAAGCGGGCATCCAATTTCTATGTGGGGCTTTGTGCTGTACCATGAGCATAAAAGGGACGTTGTCATCTTTAATTTTATCCAAGTATCGAATGGCATCTTCGGTTACAATATCGGTTGCATAACCCTGAACCATAGTCGTATCAACGGTTTTTGTTTCTGGGTTTACAGAAATAAAATTAGGGTTGTAATAATTGCCCTGGTCTTGTAGAATATTCCAATAATCAAATCCTTCCGGTTCGCCATGTAAATGCCATTTACCAAATACAGCCGTTTTGTAACCTGCTTTTTGTAACAGTTTAGGATAGGTTTGTTGGCTGCCATCAAAACGATTCCCATTCATTCTAAAACCGTTTATGTGGCTATGTTTTCCCGTTAGAATCACAGCGCGACTAGGCCCACAAATGGAATTTGTACAAAAGTTGTTTTTGAAAATTGCACCTTCCTCAGCAATTCTGTCAATATTGGGTGTTGGTGCTAATTGGCTAATGGGGTGTCCATAGGCACTTATTGCCTGTGTTGCATGGTCGTCTGCCATAATGAAAATGATGTTTGGTCTTTTCTGATTTTCGGCGACAATTTCTTTTTTCTCGTCTTTACAAGATTGAAAAGCTATGGCTATTAAAAGTATATAGATGCGTTTTTTCATGGCTTTTTTGTTAGTGTTTTTTTCGTTTGAACGGTTTCTTTATGCTGAATAGTTTGATTGAAAAAATCAAGTATTTGGTCTAATTGATTAAAAGGAATTTGACAGAGTTCATGTCGTCCACCAACTACTTTATGATAATAATACGATGCCTCTAAATCATGTAATTTATCAGCAATTATTTCAGAGCCTTCTAAAATTAAATAGCCCAATCTATCGGGAGTACAATAATGATGTGGTGCTTTTCCAACAGGTACCAAGTTATCATCTGTTCCATGAAATAAAACAGTTGGAACTGCATTATCTTTCGAGATATAATCTGAATCTACCAAAGCACCTGCTAACGAGATAACACCCGCAAAATTCACATGGTTATATACTGAAACATCATCTACAAAAAAGTTTTTTAGATACACCGCATTTAAAACGCCTTCTGCACCTGCACTACTGCCTCCAGCAATAATTTTTGTTGTGTCAATTTGAAGTTGTTCCTTGTTTTCTACAACATATTTTGCAGCATCCAGATAATCAATGGCTGCTTGTCTAAAAACATCTAATTTGAAGGTTTTTGGGCAATCGCAACCAGAACCTGTTTCTGAATTTTTGAGCAATAATCTGTATGAAATTGAAATCCCTATATAGCCATTTTCGGTTAAGTATTTCATCATTTTAACCTCATCATGATTATCTCTATTACCACCTGAAAAACCGCCACCATGCATCCATAAAACGACTGGCAAACTATCATTCTTTTTTAAATTTTCTGGAGTATAAACATCTAGTTTTAATTTTTCTGAATCTTTTTTGGCGTAGGTGTAGGTGGCTTTATTTTGAGACCACATAAAACTACTTATGCATATGAACAATACAAAAAATTTAAGATTTAAATATTCAAATTTCATTTTGATGGTTTACTATTTTATAAAATTTTATTCTGTTGATTTAGACCTACAAGGTTTTTAAAACCTCGCAGGTCTTTTCGGTCTATTTAATTCAGTTTTTCTATTAAAACACCACTTATCACAGGGTTTCCTGCTATCGGTTTTAAAGCGATTGTCAACCCCTCATTGTTGTTCACATTAATAATTGCTGTTTTTTCAATACCGTATTTTTCTGGATATTGTTCAGCCATGTTAAACCTGCTTTCTATGCAATCAGCGTTCAGATAAATATCAAAAATGCGTTGTTCTGTTTCTTTGTCTGATGCCACATCCGACGCTTTCAAATTATAAATATTTTCGGTAGGTTTTATTTGAGGTTCTACAAAAAACAAACTGACCTTATATTTTCCGTTAGGAATATCTAATTTGTAATTAGTGCAACCTTCCAACATGGTTTGAAATAAAGGGTCAGAATCTGTATTTCTAATACTATAAGGAATACCCTGATGCTTGTCTTTGCTTAAATTATAAACGACTCCATTTTCATATCCAAAACCTCCTTTTTTATAAGCTTGGTCTGGAACAAAAGTCAATTGACGTTCTTCATCATTAAAATAAAAATGAGAACCCACATTAATTCCGATTCTGGAAAATGTATCAAAATTTAAAGCATCTGTTTTTATAATTTGAATTGTTTTTTCTTCGGAAGTCCTTCCAATAATGACTTTAATCCTATTAGTTCCATTTTGAAATGGCATGTCAACCGTTGCTACTCCATTTTCAAATAAAATATTTTGAAATTTGTTTCCATTCAAGAACAGGTCTCCTTCTTTTTGATTTGAAAATAGTTGAACAGGATATGTATCATCATTAAACAAAGTCACACCATCTAAATAATTGGAAGCAATATGAATAAAAGGTTCATTTTTATCTAAAACAGATTTGTACCAATAGTAAATTTCCTTTGGTGTTCTGTCATATTGAAGCAAGCCTTTCTGATTGACATGCGGAATGGCATCGCCACGAAACTCCGAACCGAAATCTGCAAAATTCCAAGCGGTCATTCCTGTCATGTAAGGTCTTTCAGTAATTTGTTGGTAATAGGATTGGTGCAGTTTCGCTTGATATTCCGTAGAAAAATCAAACTTTTTTGGTGTTTTTGTAAAAATTCTAGCATCAGCTCCAGGACCATATTCAGAAAGTAATAATGACCTATTTGGATATCTTTTGTGTTGTTCATCTAAAAAAACGCCCAAATCCGGAATGTCCTTATCGTACCATCCAAAATATAAATTCCAACCAAATAACATGGGCAAATCAGCTATTCCAGTTTCGTTATACAGTTCGTTTAAATGTCCTGCCATTACCGTTATGTGATTTGGCGCTAAGTCACGGGTTAATTTTTCTAATTGTTTGGCTAAATCTAACGCTGCGTTTTTCTGACTTTCTTTTTCAGTTTCAGTTGATTTTCCATCAAAAGCCAAACGTAAATAAATCTCGTTCATATAGCCAAACATCACTACACTAGGATGGTTATAATATTGTTTTACATGCTCCTTTTGCATGGTTTTACAAACATCGAAAAACATCTTGTTGTTTGTAACTTTATTGACCACGGGAATTTCTGTCCACACTAAAATTCCTAGTTTATCACACATATCATACAACTCTCGCGATTGTGGATAATGTGCATTTCGCAACACATTTGCGCCCATGTTTTTTATCAATTGAATGTCTTTTTTTTGAAGCTCGATAGGGACCGCGTTTCCATATCCTTCATAATCTTGGTGTCGATTTACACCAATTAATTTTAACGGTTTCCCATTTAAAAAGAAACCTTTATCAGCATCAACACTTGCCCACCGGAAACCTATATTTTGCCATTTTTCATCTAAAACAGTTCCATTTTCATTGGATAATTGAAGCTGTAACTTATATAAATATGGCGATTCTGGCGACCATAACTTTGGATTGTATAGTTCAGAAAATTTTATATCCAAAGCTTCCGAAGCATCAGCACTACTTTTAAAATTCAGGTTTTTAGAAAAAATGATTTTATTTTCAGCGTCAAAAAGAACGGTCTTAAGTTTTGTGTTTACAGATTTGGTATCAAAATTATCAATCAATACTTTAACCTCTAAACCCGCTTTTTCTTCTGAAACATGATAATAATCTATGTAAAATCCCTCCGATGCAAAATCAGATAATGAAAAATGTTGCTTTGGTTTTGAAATGAGTTGCACATCACGATAGATACCTCCGTAGAATGTAAAATCGGCATCTAATGGCGGAATATCTAGATTATGGCTGTTATCAACCTTAACTTCAATTAAGTTGTATCCATCATAATTTATCCATTTTGAAATGTTGAAATTGAATGCGGTGTAGCCTCCTTTATGATTCCCAACATGATTGCCGTTTACATACACATCAGTCTCTTGATTTGAACCTTTAAAATGTAAATAGTGAACTGAATTTTTACTTTCTTCTGAAAAAAAAAGTTGTTTTTTATACCATCCAACACCTCTGTGATAGCCTTTTTCATCATCAAAAGCATCGTCTTTATTCCAAGTATGTGGAATATTTATGGTTGCCCAATTTTCAGACGTCTTTTCGCCTAAAACAAATTGCCACCCTGAATTTATGGTAACGGTTTGGGCTTCTATTTTGAATAGAAAGACGTTACATATTAAAATGCAAATGATATAAATTGTTTTGGACGTACTTTGTAACTTCAATGTGTTATATTTTAAAAATGTCTTATTTAATTATAGGTGTCGATGCATTGAGAAAAAAAACGCTGCTATTTTATATTTAAACCATTATATATTAAAGTTCCTTAAACTCAAAATAATCAACCCAAAGCTTTTGCGGAAATATATCATTTCGCAATAAACTGAACGTTATTTCTTGTTTTCCTTTTACTAAATTTATTGTCCCTAATTTTATCACCTCTGTATATCTTGTTTCAATAGGGGACTTAAAACTCAACGATTTCAACTTTTGATTATTAACCGAAATCTTAAAAACACCACCGTCTTTTTGTTTTAAAACATTGGCGTAAACTTCAAATTTACCAGCTTTTTCTGATTCAAACTCGACAATAAGCTCATTATCCTTATTTTTTTGAGTCCCCCAGAATAAGATTTTATGCCCGCTTACGTTTTTATATAAAGATTCATGAGCAAACTCATTAAGGTTTGCCCAACCTCCGGTATTTTTGACAATATTTAAACTTTCAGCTTCCAAAACATTTGGATGTCTAAACACCTCATAAGGTATTTCATAACCATATAATTCTTCAGCGGATGTTTTGGATATGGGGTCTTTCCCATTCGCATCTAAATACCAATACACAACTGTAGCGTATTGTGTAGGCCAATCGTTGACAAAATATTTTTCTAAATAACCTTCAAAAGATTTTTGAAAAGGAATATTGTCAATTATTTGCCATCGGTTTACGGCTTGATAGCCCATGTTGTCGCTATCAATAGATTGACTATGAAATGCTTGCTCGAAAATTGACGGATCGCACCAAGCGTAACCAAAATAATCTTCGGTTCCTGTACCAAATGTGGAAGGAAATGTTTCACCATCTACAAAAAATTTCTCATCGCCTTCTCCCCACCAATAATGCCCTTCTCCAGCGTTTGTATTACTGCCCCCTTTAGGGTTCCATATAGATAAAGAAGCACCTAGAAACCTACCTTTACCCTTTGTTTTTAAGAGCAACCAATCAGGCCAACGACCCTTTTCAACAGGCTCAAGATCTCTATGCCATTTCGCATGAAACCGCCCATAATCTTTTGTTTTTCCCTCAAGTTCTGCTTCGCCAATTTCTAAAGAAATATCTACTGGATGTTTGGAAAAGTTATGCAAAGTGATTTTGGCACCTTTTGAAAATGGCATATACCAATAACTGTACATCTCATCACCTATCATACCCATTGGCAATGTTTTGTAATTATTAAAGCCAGGAGCAGAACCAAAAAAATCACCAATTGGAGACCATACCGAGGGGTTCGCTTCGCCGTCCCATGCTATCTCAAGTACGGTTTTGCGTAATACTTCATTGCTATGTTCTGGGTTTTCGGTTTTAAGTTTTGCCTTTAAACTGGCAATTGCCCCTTTTCCTTTTATTTGATAAACATCTGTTTGTTTATCAGGCTGAAGTGTAATATTTTTATTTGTGATATGTAATTTTGAATCCGTTGGATTTTCTCCCATCCGCTCTTTAAAAAACGTGTTTACCTCAGTTAAAGCTTTTTGGTTTTCTTGATTCAAATTAGGATTAAACGCTTCCAAGACTACATCATACTTAAACGTAATGTAATTAAAATGATAATATTGCCCCCAATCTGGTTCAGCTACTATTTTACAACTTTTTTGATACGTGATAGGGACGTAGTTATTAAAACCTTTAGCATTGGTTTCATACACCAATTCTGAAAAATTGAAAGCGGGGATACTTGGTTTAAAATAATCTACAAAAGACTCACTTATAATGGGTGTTTCAGAACCATCTATATAAATATTTACTTTTCCCTTTTTTGGACTTGCAGACCATATACGCACTATAGCTCCAGGGCCAGTCATTTCTGCTAAAACCTCATTGTCCCCTTCTTTTCTTATAAACTGAGGTCTAAGACCATCATTATTTGCCGACCAATCAATAAACTCCCCTGTAACTGAATCTATTTTGCTTTTACGATCATAGCTAGACCACATTTCGCTCTTCTCACCTTTACTCGGTAATTTAGCCAATGCCTCAAGATTTGTTAATCTTTTTACCAAATTTTCATAAGTAATTATAGTGCCGTTTTGCTCATTACAGGACGTACAGAAGACTAAAACCAATACTCCAATATAAAGTGCTACTTTTTTCATTATTAACTATTAATCATTTAAGATATCTTTAATCTTTTCTTGCATATCTGTTACTAAATCTGGGTAGGAATGATATAAATTTGTAGTTTGATAAGGGTCATTATCTAAATCGTATAATTGACCATCTGGAGCATTTTCTTTAATTTTTCCGTTTTCAATGTCGCTATTTACTTGTTTTGTAAAAGGAAACGCAAACGCATTACCAAAAGCATGTTCTCCTAAATATTTAGCTCCAAAACCGCCACCTCCTTTTCCTGAGATATACATCCATTTCCCTTTTCGCAAAGCGATATGTTTGGGAGAACTAGGGGAGATTAACAAATGGTCTCGGATGGGTTTTTTAGGTTTTTTTAATAATGCAGGCAACATATTTACACTATCTGTACCTTCTCCTTTTTTTGGTTGATAACCAATAATAGATGCCAAGGTTGCAAACAAATCTACGTTTGATGCTAATTGGTTAGAAATAGTTCCTGGAGTGATTTTTCCAGGCCACTTCGCGATAAATGGTACACGATGCCCACCTTCCCAAGCATCAAATTTAAAACCCAGATATGCTCCATTTTGAAGATGACCAGCTTCTCTTGCTGTTTGCCCACCTCTGTTCAACATGCCACCATTATCACTTGTAATTATAAGCAAAGTATTATCTGTTAAACCCTCTTCATCTAGGGTTTTTACAATTTCAGATACCATCCAGTCTAATTCGTGAATAAAATCGCCATAAGGCCCTGCTTCACTTGTGCCAATAAATTGTGGTGCTGGTGTAAAAGGGTGGTGTATGTTTGTAGTGGCAAAACACAAAAAGAATGGAGCGTCTTTATGCGCTTTTATCCAATTAACCGCTTTATCTTTTAAGGTAGTCCCTACTAGCCTATCTTTATAGTTTTCGTGAGCAGCAACAGCACCTCCAATTTCTTGAATGCCAAATTTTTCGTCAAAGTTCCTAGTTCGCGCCCATGTATCATATACCATTGGATCTTCAGGAACCAAACCCACTACGCTATGGTTTTCCACATAAACGAATGGCGGGTGGCTATTAAGTACAGGAACTCCAAAGTAATAATCGAACCCAAGTTCTAAAGGCCCGGGTTTTAAAGGTTTATTCCAGTTTACTGGTTCTTCGTTACCGAAACCTAAATGCCATTTACCAATTAAGGCAGTTTTGTAATTTGCCGATTTCATAAGCTTCCCCAGAGTCATTTTATTGATATCAACCTTCAAGGAACTCTTTAAAAAAATGGGACTCCATAAATTCTGTCTAGCAGGATATTCACCTGTTAGCAAAGCATAACGAGATGGTGAACACACAGCAGAAGCCGAATGAAAATCTGCAAACCGCTTTCCTTCAGAAGCCAATCGATTTATAGCAGGGGTTTTAACTTTAGTCGCACCTTGAATGCCTATGTCGCCATACCCTAAATCATCAGCATTAATAATTATTATGTTAGGTTTTTCAAGTTGTGCTATACTATGAGCAGCAAAGCCCACAATAAATAATTGTGCTATTAAAATGACAACATTTAAACGTTTCACTTGATTAATTTTGTTTATTTAATAAGAATTAAAACCTGCAAGGTTTTAGAAACCTTGCAGGTTTCTAGCTATTAACTATTCTAATGTAAACGTTTGCCCAAAATCAAAATCTGAAGTGCCTTTAATGGCAATTTCAAACTCTCCTGGTTCTACATCGAATTTCATTTCGGCGTTGTAAAACTTCAAATCTTCAACTGTTATATCGAAACTTACTGTTTTACTTTCGCCTTTTTTAAGGAATATTTTTTCGAATCCTTTGAGTTCTTTTACTGGTCTTGTGATGCTTCCTACCTTATCGTGAACATAAAGTTGAACCACTTCGTATCCATCATAATCGCCAGTATTTGTAATGGTTGCTGACGCTGATAAGGTATCAGAAAACCCAATTGTATTTGCAGACAATGTAACATCGGAATACTCAAAATTAGTATAACTTAACCCGTGTCCAAACGGATATAATGGTGTATTTGGGGAATCTAAATAATTCGATTTATAATCGTCTTTCGGATTATTAGCTGGGATTGGGCGACCCGTATTTTTCATGTTATAATAAATGGGTACTTGTCCCAAAGTTCTTGGAAAAGTAACCGGTAATTTTGCTGAGGGATTGTATTTTCCAAAAAGCACATCTGCAACACCGTAACCCCCACTAGTTCCTGGAAACCATGTTTCTAAAATAGCATCGGCAAGCATATCTTCTTCTGATAAATCTAATGGACGACCATTCATTAAAACCAAAATGATTTTTTTGTCCGGAACTGCTTTTCTAATGGCTTTTATCAAATCCGTTTGACGACCCGGTAATTTTATGTTGGTTCTACAGGCCGCTTCTCCACTCATATCGTAATCTTCCCCCATGACCATAACCACTTTATCTGCTCCTTTAGCTGCGTTGATGGCATTTTGGAAATCGCTTTCATCGTCTCCTTCAATATCACAGCCTTTAGAAAAAATAATTTTAGAATCGTTTAGATATTCTTGAATACCTTGGTGCACACTAATGGCTTTACCCCTTCTATCACCTGCTGCGGCCCAATTCCCAATGATGTTTTCCTTGTCTTTTGCCAACGGTCCAATCAATGCAATGGTTTGATTTTTATCTAACGGCAATACTTTTTCATCGTTCTTCAATAATACAGAACACATGGCAGCAGATTGACGTGCCGCTTCCAAAAACTCAGGTTTGTAAATTACTTCCTTTTCACGTTGTTCGTTGCAATATTTATAGGGATCATCAAATAATCCTAACTTATATTTTGTTAGCAAAATTCTTCGACATGCATCGTTTACCAATGCTACATCAACCTCGCCTTCATTAACTAAATCTGCAAGATGCAAACGGTTGGCGCTACTCATCATATCTTGGTCTATACCTGCTTCAATAGCTAATTTAGTGGCATGTTTTTGATCTTTTGCAAATCCGTGTGGGATCAATTCATTTATGGCGGTATAATCTGTAACCACAAAACCTTTGAAGTTCCATTCATCTCTTAAAATATCCCTAAAAATGAATTTATTTGCCGTAGCAGGAACTCCGTTGAGTTCATTAAAAGCGGTCATAAATGTTTCAACGCCAGCATCAACGGCAGCTTTAAAAGGTGGCAAATAAACATTTCTAAGTTCGTCATGCCCCATATTTACCGTGTGATAATCGCGTCCCGCTTGTGCAGCACCATAACCCACAAAATGTTTTGCACATGCTAAAATGGTATTGTCTTTTGATAAATCGTCACCCTGAAAACCATGCACATACGCCTTTGCAATTTTACTTCCTAGATATACATCTTCTCCTGCACCTTCAGAAATTCGTCCCCAACGTGGGTCTCTTGCGATATCCACCATCGGAGCAAACGTCCAATGGATACCTACTGCCGAAGCTTCTTCAGCCGCAATTCGTGTGCCTTTCTCAATATCTTCTAAATCCCAGCTCGCAGCAAGTCCAAGGTTAATTGGAAAAATAGTTCTGAAACCATGAATCACATCATATCCAAACAATAACGGAATTCCCAAACGGGTCTCTTCAACTGCCAGTTTTTGTAAATCTCTTGTGGCTTTTGCGGAATACACATTCAGCATCGCTCCTACTTCGGCATCTTTAATATAAGTTCTGAAATTCTTATTTACCGTTGGACCCGTAACAGCACCGCTGCCACTATACATAACGGTTTGCCCAACTTTTTCCTGTAAGGTCATTAAATTCATTAATGAATCTACTTTTTGTTCATAGGAAGTGGTTGAAGGACTTGCTGTTTGGGCAACGGAACTTTTACAACTTAAAAAGCAGAATGTTAAAGCTACTACTATAAAATTTTGTGTTTTTAGGATGTGTGTCATGTTTTTAAAGTTTTTTATTAGAGAATAGCCAAGGCAATAAATCTGGTTCAGCAAAAGCAGAGTCCCAACTATTATGATTGTCTTTGGCATATAATATAAAATTTGGTTTTCCGCCATGTTCTAAAATGGCATCTATCATTTTTACTGATGATTGCGGATTTACAACATCGTCGTTAGCACCGTGAAACACCCAAAACGGCGTGGTTTTAGCATATACTTTTGTGGCTTCTGGATTTCCTGCACCACAAATGGAAAATGCAGCGGCGAAAAACCCCGGCTTTCGGTAAACGATTTCAAATGTGCCCATACCGCCCATGGACAAACCGCCGACGTATATTTTACTTGCATCAACATAAGGTTTGGCTGCCATATTATCCATTAATTCCATAACCAATTCCAAAGGCTTTGTAGGTGCTATATCTAATGGAAATTCCAATTTTATGGGTCTTGAAGTTCTATCAACAGTTGCATTTGCCCAATAGGAATTTTTAGGACATTGTGGAAAAATAACGATAGCAGGAAAATTTGTTCTATTGTCTTCTGAAGCAAATAATTTGCTACCGTGAACCAATTGTGCTTTATTATCACTTCCGCGCTCTCCAGCACCATGAAGAAACAACACTACTGGATATTGCTTTGAGGCATCAAAATCCTTTGGCATCATCATCCGATATTGTAAGGTATCCAATTTATCTACAAACAACTTAAAGTCATATAATTCTTCTTTTTGTCCAAAAGATAAGCCCGTACAAAAAACAAGAAGCAACGTGAAAAAATATAGCTTATAATTTTTGTAACTCTTTTTCATACTAAGAAATTAAATATTTACATCGTTAAAAACAAATTCATGGTTAGGGTTTTTTAGGTAAACATCGATCCATGGCGAATACGTTTTAACCGAAATTGTTTGTGTTTCTTTATCAACTTTAATAATTCGCAAATACCCAGAGTCACCTTTTTCAAAACCTTTTACATTTTTTTGATAATTGGCAAGCATTTGATAGACCTTGTTTCCATAATTTCCTTTTGAAACCAACGTACCTACACCAGAACCTAAAATATGTCCAGAAAATACCATGATGACATTTTTATGTGGTTTCACAAGTTTTTCCCAAAGTTGACCACCATCATTTACAGCATTTTCACCTATTGCCTTACCAACGCCATATTTTTGTGGCAAGTACCAATCTTCGCCATCATGCAGCGTACTGTCATGATATAAATACGTATGCGTATTTAAAATTATTTTATGATTGGGATGATTTTTAATAATATTATTTGCCCAATCTATTGTTTTATTTCGCGGTCCAAATTCTAACGAAAACACCAACCATTTTTCTCCAATAAGATGGTATTCCGCACATGAATTATCAATAGTGTTTTCAGGGAATGACGCAATTGTATTTGAGTTTTTAGTGTAGTCTTCGAAAGAAAAAAAGGTATTTGCCCATTTGGTGTTTCTCGTATCGGCAAATTTTCCTGGTCCGCTTCCCATATCGTGATTACCAAGTGCTATATTATAAGGTGTTTTTCCATCTAAAAGTAAAAATCCGTCTTTGGCAATCTTCCATTCTTTTTCTGAATTATTTTGGGTAATATCGCCTACATGCAACACAAAGGAAAATCTGTTTTCTTGATTTGAAATCCATTCCATTTGCTTCATAAAAACATCTGGGAACTCTTCAATATAGGTTTGTGTATCAGGAAGCACAACAAATTCAAAACTGTTTTGCGCATAAAAAGATAAATTTAACACACAAAAAGTTATGAGAAATATGTGCCGTTTATGTATCTTTTTTAATATCATTCTTAATAATTAAACCCTAATTTATCCAACCCTTTTTTAACATCCTCATTTTGCATAAATAAATTCCACAGTAAACCTGTTCTGTGATTTTCAATCATGACAATCTGAGGCCCTTGGTCTATCGCCAAATAGGTTTGGGTTACCCAAAAATTATAATGCGGACTAAAAGCGTCATAGAATCCAGCGGGGCCTAACATTTTATCTTTGTTCTGATAGAGGTAATGCATCACTTTTAAAGATTCATTAGGTGTATATGGTATTGAACTTATTGCCGCAGTAGGAGACACAACCCCTTTATCGTTATTAGGACTATGGGCAGAATACCCTCTAGAACCATCCGTATTTCTGGAATAACTGGCTGTTAATCCCCAACAATCCTCACCATAGTCTATATAGTTTTTGGGATTGGTAATGCAGTATTGACGGTTAATTTTTGTGTGATTGACCGCAGCGTTCCAGTAATTCCCATATTGATCGGTTAAATTTTTCGGATTCAATCCTAAAAATGAATAATGGCTAAAAAACAAAGGGCCACCTAAATTTGAACCTCCTGCATGCCTCAGCACTAACGGAAAGCCATATTGTGTAGCAGATGATTTAATGCCACCGCTGCTTGCCCAACCTTTTTCGTAAGCCACTTTATCGATGGAATAATCAGGCGATGCCGCTGCCAAAACATAAGTTATTAAAACCTCATTGTAACCTGTAAGTTTCAAATTGATATCAAACCCATTATTTGGGCTCCAATGCCAGTATAAAGCATCTTGATTCTGTGTGTACCAATTCCATTCCACACCTTTCCAAAGGTCATCCGCCTTTTGAGCCAAAGCTTTTTCAGAATCTGACCCATTTTTGAAGTATTCTTTTATGCAGATTAAACCTTGCACCAAAAAGGCAGTTTCCACTAAATCGCCGCCATCATCTTTTGCGCTAAACGGTAATACATTTCCTGAATTGCCATCAATCCAATGTGACCATGCGCCATGAAATCTATCGGCATTTTCTAAAAACGTTAGAATTTTATTTAATCGTGTAACAGCCTCAGTTCTCGTAATAAAATTTCGCTCTATGCCCACCAAAATACTCATCAAGCCAAAACCCGTTCCTCCAGTAGTAACCACATTTTGATTTAAGGTTGGTTCATTGGGATGATAACGCTCTTTTGCTGCACCTGAAGCGGTATTAGCAAAATCCCAAAAATACTTAAACGTTTCTTTTTGGGTTAAGTCCATCATTTCTTCATCGCTTAACGGTGTAATAACCACAGGGTCATCATCGGAACCAGGCATATAAGGTTCTTGATACCCAGGCCCGTTATCTTTTCCGCAGGATATAATAATGAACAATAGAAATAAAAATGTGTATCTAATCATAATTCTTATTTGCTTTTTTTATAGGTAAACCCCAGCCTATCCAAACCATTTTGCACGTCTTCATTTTTCATAAACAAATCCCATATCATACCTGATCGATAATTTTCAATCATTACGGGAATTGGCCCTTGGTCTATCGCTAAATATCTTGGGGTGTACCATTTATGTTCAAAACTGAAAGCATCATAAGGTCCATACTTACCAATTAAACTATCATGGTCTTTATACAGTTTTTTTAACATTTTCATACTTTCGTTAGGTGTATATGGAAATGAAGACAATGCCGCTGTTGGCGCAACTACACCTAAATCCTTATCGGGTCTATGCCCTTTATAACCTTTAACCGAATAACTTGATGTTAAACCCCAAATACTATCGCCATAACCTTTATAATTATGCGGATTAGCTAGTGCGTGTTTGTGATGAATTTTAGCTTGATTTTGAACCAGTTTCCAATAATCTGCATACTTATCTTTTAAGCCTTTTGGGTTTAAACCTGTATAAGAATAATGCGCCCAAAATAGAGGGCCTACTGGCGATTTATCATGTTCGTAATAATCTAGAACCAAATCTTCATCATAATATTTTTCGTTTGAAACTATATCTCCATTTTTAGCCCATCCTTTATGATATACCAATGGTTTTATAGGATGTGTTGGCGATGATGCCGCTAACACATACATAATTAAACATTCGTTGTAGCCTCCTACTGGAAAATTCATGTCCCAACCATATTCTGGAGACCAATGCCAATAGAGTACATCTTCTCCTTTAGTGTACCAATCCCATTCTACTTCCTTCCAAAGTTTATCAATTTTTTCTACTAATTTTTGTTCTTCTTCGTTGCCATTTTTAAAATATTCTGCAACCGTTAGCATTCCTTGAATTAGAAATGCGGTTTCTACCAAATCGCCTCCATTGTCTTTTTTGCTGAAGGGCATCGCTTTTCCTGTTTGTCCATCTATCCAATGTGACCATGCGCCATGAAACCTATCTGCTTTTTCAAGAAAATCTATCATTTTAACAAACCGATTAAAGGCTTGTTCTTTGGTAATAAACCCTCGTTTTACACCAACTAATATTGCCATCATTCCAAAACCCGTTCCGCCAGTAGTGACGGTGTGTTTTGGTGAGGTTGGATAAATATCATCCATGTGCAAACGCTCTGGAGCGAGACCAGAATTAGGTTCTGCACCATCCCAAAAGTAATTGAAGGTTTGTTTTTGAATGGTGTCTAATAGCGCTTCATCATCTAAAATGAATTGATGTTTGTTAGATGCTATATTCGAAACCTCTTCTTTTTTATTGTTTTTACAACTGGAAACAATAACGCATACAGCAACTAAGAAAAGTAATTTATACTTCATAAAAAATCTGTAAAAAGTGATTAAATTAATTTTAGCCACGCCAAAAAAAGCGTGGCTAAAACTTCAACTAAATAAACTAACTTAACAATGTAAGCCAAACTAAACTAACTCATTAAATACCCATTGTGGCTTGTACCTCAGCTTGAGAAAGAGCCTTGCCGTACAAACGCAACTCATCCAATATACTTTGATCAGACCAGTGGTTCCACTGTGTAAAATTGGGTGCACCAGACATAATGGACAATATATCTACTCCCGTCCAATCTACTGGTGAGGCTAAGCTTTGTTCCTTTGCAACCTCTCCGTTGATGTAAACAGTTGCCTTATCTGTGCCTATGGTGAATGCTAAATGTACCCATTCATTAACGGTTGGGTCAACATCAGCATCCTCTCCACCGTCAACCCATTGACCTGCGGTGCCCATTCCTACATTCAATTTAAAGCGTTGCATTCCATTAGCATTTTCCCTAAAAAAGCTAAAGCCCTTTGTCAAATCGTTTTTAGTGCCTCCATCAGTCATTGGCGACCTCATTGTTAATATACCTGCACGATCTGGTGTAGCATTTACTTTATGCCACATTGTTGCACTAAACTCGCTGGTAGTAATTGCACCCCTTTCGTCAGGAGGGAATGTTAGATATGAATCTGCTGCACCTTTGTAGGCGTTTGCACCCGCAACACTTTCTCCTGCAAGACCTGGGCTTCCAACAGCTGTGGCCTCCATTTCCCTAAAAAGCTCATTATAATTACCATCGAATGGCATATAGAACATCTCTCCGGCATAAGTTGGCGTATAGCTGGATACAAACTCGCCTGAATCGTCTGCCATAATCTGTTGTATTTCCTGTTGGGAAATAGGACGGTTAAAAATACGAAGTTCATCAAGCAAGCTTTGATCAGACCAATGGTTCCATTGGGTAAAGTTGGGCGCACCTGACATGATAGACAACAGATTACAATCTGTCCAATCAATACCGTCATGTGTCCCTGTTTTCACTACCTGACCATCAATATAAACCGTAGCTTCACTTCCAGAAACTGTAAATGCGAAATTCACCCATTCACCTGAATTAGGAGCTACATCGGCAGCTGTATTCCCATCAAACCAGTGGTTTTTTTCTCCAGAACCAATGTTTAGTTTAAAACGTTGGTTACCACCTGCATCTTCTCTAAAGAACGTAAAGCCCTTTTTTAGATCGTGCTTGCCATCGACCATAGGAGATCTAAGTGTAATCACCCCAGCTCTTTTTACGCCATTTTTATTGGCAGCATCATTTACTTTCATCCAAAATATAACACTAAACTCATTGGTTTTAAAACGGTCTGCCGGAAAGGTTAAATAAGAATCCAGCGCACCTTCGTAAGAGTTGCTACCATTCAGGTTATCATCATTAAGCATTGGAGAACCTACCACCGTTGCTTTTTCAAGAGCAACTAAATCTGTATAATCGCCGTCAAACCCCATGTAGAATACTTCTCCGGCATACTTAACAATATATGCCGGTTCTTTTTTAAAGTTAACGGTTTCAGTTGTTGTTTTTCCATTGATATCGGTAGCAACAACCTTAAGCACGTGGTCGCCATCTGCAAGTTTATCATAGCTTAAATCATCTACAATAAAACGACGATAATCAATAAACGAGCTAAAAGTAGCAAGTTGTACATTGTTTAAGGACACCGTTACGGTCTCTAGTTCAATATCGTCTGTGGCCTCAAAGCTTATATCTACACTTGCAAATACTTCATTAACTTTAAGAGACAAACCCTCTGTAGGTGAAGTCACCTTAATTACTGGGGCTCCAGCATCTGCTCCTGGATCTACCGCTGTTATTGGGTCTATACCATCCTCACAAGAAGATAATACAAGTAAGAGTGCAAATAACCCAATGATAATTTTATTTAAATTTTTCATTTTATAGTTTTTTATTAATTAGTAGATTCTTCTCCCAATGGCAGTGCATCAACTTGTGCTTGAGGATATGGTAAATACTCATTGGCAGCTGTAAAAGTTCTTCCGTCATAGCTTAATTCGCCATATTTATCCAAACGGATCATATCATAATAACGAATACCCCACTCGAGGGCCAATTCAGCAAATTTTTCATCCATAACACCATCAAGTGTTACACTTGATAGAGCTGGCATATTAGCACGTTGCCTAAGTAAGTTTACGGCTTGAACAGCTGAAAGCCCAGAGCCAGATGCGCCTTGAGTCAATGCCTCTGCATACATTAACAGAATTTCGGCATATCGAATTACAATATGGTTTTTCCCAGCACCGTAATTGTTTCTGCCATCTGTTAATTGTGTTGAGGGCAAATAGTGTTTACCACTTGCAAACATAGCTCTTGCGTAGTCATTTATACGATCTCCATCTCTAGTAGTGTTCTTTACAAAATTCGGAAAACCAGTATAGCCGTCGGCTTCAAGTTCTGCTATACCCCTATCAGTAAACAGCACACTTGTTTCCAAACGAACCGTTTCATTACGGTCTAGCATAAATTTAATGAACTTTTTACTTGGCTCATAAAAGCCCCAACCACTTGATGCGTTTTCACGGGACGGTGTCCAGTTTTGAGGGCCATAAGGTGCATATAGGTGATAAAAAGTATCTCCAGTTTCAGAATTGAAATCGGAATATTGCATCTCCAGTAAATTTTCATCGCTTAATTCACCAGGCTTTTTAAAGAGTTGGTAAAAATCTGAATATAGCATGAACTTTCCGGAATTAATGATAGCTCCAGTTGCATCAGCTACACCTTGGTAATTCTGAAGCTCTAAGTTCGCCAGGGCCTTTATTGCGTAGGCAGTATATCTCGTAACCGCTCCAGGCAAGTCTTGCCGTTCATTTGGTCTTACGGCAGGTAGATCTGGAATGGCTTCGTCCATAAGGTCTGAGATGCGCTGCATAATTTCAGCTTTGGAAGACACCCCATTTGCTTCAATTTCATCATTTGGAGTGTTGGTTTCGTAAATAAATACGTTTTCCCAAACCCTGGCTACATTAAACTGCAACCAAGCCCTAAGCACTTTTATTTCTGCAATATATTGATTAGCTCTTGGCAATTCACTTTCAGGCAAAAACTCCTTATACCTATTGATTTGCACGATTGCTGTATTAAGGTCTATCATATCACTATAATGCCCGTTCCATAATGCATTGTACATCCAGTAGCCTTTATCGTAAGCATACAGATCGGTATTCGCAAAAGGCTGTTGGTCTCCCAGACCTCCCGCATTAACGTCATCTCCTCTAACGGATAAAAGTAACGGTTCTTCCCACCCCCTGGTAGCGAACACATTATAAGCTCCAAGAAGCGGTGCTATCATACCATCGGAGTTGGTATAATCTAAATCATCAGTATTCAACTGTCCCTGTTGGGTGTCAAATTGCTGGGTACATGATGCCAGAAGCAAGGATATTGCCATAGCACTTAGTACAAATAAAACTTTTATATTTTTCATAATTACAATTTTTTATATTTTGAAATTGATTCCAAGTGTATATACTGCTGGTACTGGATAGGTTTGCCTGTCAACACCGTTACTTACTTCTGGGCTAAAACCATTGTAGTTAAAAAGTGTTAGTGGTCTTTCCGCCGTAAAGTAAATACGCGTCTCCGGCATATTTTTAACGAAACTTTCACTTGGAATGGTATATGCCAATTGAATGTTTTGGATTCTGAAGAAATCACCGTCTTCAATCCAAAAATCACTTAATTGTTGGTTCCAGCCTTTACGCAATCCCGCAGAGGATGGATAAGAATTGCTAGTGCCCTCACCATGCCATCTGTTAACGGCTAGATCTGCATCCATATTTGTATCATTGGTAAAGATGACTTCGCCTCTTTTTCTGTTCAAAATAGAGTTACCCCCTTGACCAGAGAAACTTAATGAAAAATCGAAATTTTTATATGACATCCCTATGTTCCCTCCATACGTGAAGGTTGGCAAAAACGATCCTAGAACTACACGGTCATCAGCGTTGATGAACCCGTCTCCATTTTGATCCTTATAAATTAAATCACCCGGTTGCAGGTTTGCTACTGGATGGTTCGCTGCAAATGGATCGGCAGCAACCTGATCTGGATTTTGGTACACTCCTATTCTTTCCAGTCCATAAAATGCCAATAAAGGTTCGCCAATGATTGTTCTTTGCCTAAATTCAGCAGAACCAGAATCAATATAACCCTGTTCGTTATCTATATGAGTGGCTTTATTCTTTATACTGGTGAAATTTGCACCGATGGAATAACTGAAGTCCTCAGATATTTTATCGCTCCATGTAAGGTTTAATTCCAAACCTTTGTTCTGTATGGTCCCTGCATTTTGATTTAATGTTACATTAACTACTGGGATGTTTATAGGGAAAATAGCATTTTTAGTATCCCTGATAAAATAATCAGCATCCATGGACAACCTTCTGTTTAATGTCGTTAAATTAAGACCAAAATTCATTTCTTCGACCAATTCCCATACATTATCAGTAAAAACACTTGTTGAGGTGATACCTGAGAATTGTTGGTCTCCAAACGCCGCTGTAACAAGATCAATGGTATTGGCTCCTGAGCTTGCTGTTACCTTATCGTTACCCAATTGCCCCCAACCGGCCCTTAGCTTAAAAAAGTCAAAAATGCCATTGTCCTTGAAAAAGTCCTCGTCTGAAACCACCCATCCAACACCTATTGACGGGAATACACCAGAAGGATCTTTTGTAAATCTTGTCGATTTTTCATACCTCACCGTGCCGTAAAGCAAGTATCTGTTTTTAAAACTATAGGCTAGCCTCCCAAAGAATGAGAGTCCGTAAAAACGCCTGCCCCTTTCCCTAACGTTGTTGTTAAAGGATTCTGGATCGGCAAAATCCAAGAACCAGCTCGTTTCCAATTGGATACCTGTAATGTCTTGCCCAGTAGCCCTGAACTCATTGCTAGCTTCGTCTCTAAAAGAATGTCCTGCCATCAGGGTTATATCATGATCATCAAATGTATCTTTGAATGTTAGGGTATTATCCCAATATTGATTCGAGAAGGTATTGTTCTCCCTCCTTATGCTAGACATTATTTCAACATTATTTCCGAGGGTATAAGGCAAATTAACGTAGCGCTCCTCAAACGCCGAGAAATTATGACTATAAGACGTTTTAAATTTCAGCTTATCTTTTATCAAATCCAATTCCACAAAAATATTTGATAAAATCTTCCTGCTTTTTACAAGATTATTATTGTATGCTAAATTAGGGAATGGGTTTTGTGTGCCGCGATACCCCAAGTTTTGTGCATTAGCAAAACGGGTAGGTGATGCCTCAGTGTTCAATTCGTCAATAACTGGCATGATGGGTACAGCAAAGTAAGCCCTAAACCATGCGGCATTATCGGGTTCATATTTTGTGGCATTACTAAATATACTGTTTACGCCAACTTTAATACGATCAGTTAAATCGGCCTCTACCTTACCGCGAATATTAAATCTTTCATATTCGTTTTTCATATCGAGAATACCTTCTTGGGAAAAATAATTGGTCCCCACCGAATACGCTACGTTTTCACCACCACCAGTAGCACTAATACTGTGGTTTTGGATGATACCGTCCCTCATGATCTCTTCATACCAATCAGTATTGACATTCGGCACATTTGGATTTATACGGCTTCTACCATAGCGTTGCATAGCATTCTCCACAAACTGTGCATCTGGTGCAGAACCAGATTCCTGAGCCATGGTTACAAATTGTTCTGCATTGGCCATTTTAACAACATTTTGGGCACGCTGAACCCCCGTATAGCTGTCAAATTCTATTTGCGGCTTTGCATTTTTGCGTCCTTTTTTCGTTTCAATAATTACAACGCCATTTGCGGCACGTACACCATAAATAGCTGAAGAAGACGCATCTTTAAGTACGTTGACGGATTTAATGTCCTTAGTATTCAAAAAATCTATATCATCATAAAAAGCACCGTCCACAACAAACAATACGTTTGTTGCACCTCCGAAAGTGCCCAGACCCCTAATCCTAACGGTTGGAGAATTACCGGGAGCACCTGCTGCAACAATCTGTACGCCTGAAACTTTACCCTGTAAAGACTGCATAACGTTTGCTGTTGGGGTTTTCTCGATTTCCTGAGCATCGATTGTTGCTATAGAACCTGTCAAGTCCCTTTTCTTTTGTGTACCATACCCAACTACCACCACCTCGTCCAGCGTAGCAATGTCTGGCTCTAAGCTCACATTGACAATAGTTTGGTTTTGAATTTGTATCTCAACGGTTTTAAAACCCAGAGAGCTAAACTCCAGGATTTCTCCTTTGTTTACGTTGATGGAGTAATTTCCATCAAAATCGGTGCTTACACCTCTTGTTGTGCCTTTTACTATAACGTTCACCCCTGGGATGGGAATATCATCTTCGGCGCCTACTACGGTACCGCTTACCAATATGTCCTGAGCAAAAGCGTGGACTGAAAATAGAAAAAGCAACAATAAAGTAAATCTTGTTTTCATGTAGTTTTATTTAGAATGTTAGTTTCTACTAAATTATATACTATACAAAAACTTGACAAAGATTGGTTTACACATAAATTACGTCATAGTTAAAAAACTGAAGAAATCTCTAACTGACGTAGGTTACGGAGGTAGGAAATAACATAAAACACAGGCTTCACACGAATTATGACGTAGTTATGACGTATTAAAAAAAAATGAAATTGATAATTTAATGTAGGATTTATTTGAAATTTCGCAAATAATCGTTCAAAGATTTGTGATTTTCTAAGTTTAGCTTGCGTTTTAATCGATATCTGTGGGTTTCCAGTCCTCTAATAGATACATTCATTAATGGCGCAATCTCTTTGGTAAGCAAATTCATTTTGATGTAGGCGCAAATCTTTAAATCCTTATGCGTTAATTTTGGATGCTCGGTCTTTAGTTGCTTAAAGAATTCTTCATGCACTTGATTGAAATTATATTCAAATAATTCCCATTCGTCCTCATGTCCTAAAGAATTATCAATTTTTCGTATCAAGCGTTTATACGCCAATGCATTATTAAAATCACTTTTATTGTTTTCAAGCTCATTTTTAATCTCAAGTAACGATTCGTTCTTTTTGACCAAGGCCATGGCTGTATTTGCCAATTGCTTACTTTTGAGTTTTACTTCATTCTTTAAAGACTGGTTTTTTAATTGCACTATTTTCTTATCACTTTCAATGGCCTTTTCTTTTAATAAAATTTCTTGTTCCTTAACAAGCTTGTTTTGTAAAGCCATTTGTTCTTTTCCAATCTTCCGTTTATGCAACCAGAAAAACACCCCGCTAGAAAGCACTAGCACCATTACATAAAACCATATATTCTTGTACCATGGCGGTAGAATTTTAATTTGAATAATCTTTTCTTTGGACGTCTCTCCAGAAAAATTTACTGTTCTAAAATGCACACTATACTCGCCATTGCTAAGATTTGATAATTCCAACTTTTCGTTATCCATCCTATACCAATTTAATGAATCTGATGTAGTAATTGCGTACTCAAAAAAGTGATTATTAGACAGTGGAGACGATACCGAAACGCTTATATTCTTATTAAACGGAAACTCATACCCCTCCTCACCATTTATGCTTATGAATTCTTTATCCACCTCAATATGTTCAATTATTGGGATCTGGAGTGTATCCATATGTCGTTCGATGGCTTTATTGATAAGCATAAAACCATCGTACAAATTAAACGTATATATGGAGTCATTAAGTTTTGAAACACTTTCGGCATCTACCACCAATCTTTTTTGGAGTAGTTTATTTGGAAGATTCAAGATTTGCTTGTTTTCTGTTAAAGACACAAAGCTGATTTTATCTGTGCTGTTTTTGGTTACAATGATGTCTGTATCAGATTCTGAAATAATATCTGTATCGGAACCAAAAAAACTGTTTAATAATTTAAAAGGAACTATACTGTCAATTAGCACCTCGTATTTTTGCCAGCCTTCATTGGTCTTAAAACATATGTCGTTTTTAATTTTATGGACTTTCACATTATAATCGGACAATAACCCTTTGTTTCTATAATTTTCATAGCTTAAAACACGATCATGAGTCTCATTAAATTTAACTCTAAAAAGGCCTCTATAAGCATGGGCTACCCAAGCGGTATAAGGATCTTCAAATACCAGATATTTTATAGGTATGGTTTTATCTCCCAAGTGTTGTGTTTCCCATTTCCCATTTTGAAAATCAAACCTCACCAAACCTCCATAAGTGCCTTGGATAAAAGTGTTTTTCAATTCTGGGATTTTTTTGAGAACCCAACCCCCTGTAAAATCTGATATTTGTTTTAGTCTATTGCCCTCAACCAAATACGTCCCGTTATTGTGCCCACACAATAATTGTCCGTTAATCTCTTTTAAGTCCCATACTTGCCCCTGAGACCCTTCTACAAACCTTAGTTCACTTTTCCCGTCATCTAAATAGAACAAACCCGTATTACTTCCCAGGAATAATTTATTGTTATAATGTATCACATCATAAACGGCTCCAAGTTTCCCTGAATTATCGCTATATAAAACATGACTGTAATTCAAATCTAACCGTGCAATCCCATTATCCAACCCAATCCATAACTCATTAGTCTTCCCTAATTCATGGCTCAACACAGTATTATTCAACAAACCGTTTTCCTTATTTATATGATATTTTATAGTCCCTGCATTGTTTGTGATATAAATACCATTTTTTATGGTACCGAAAACCATGTCCTTACTTTTCAATATTCGAAACGTATTGAGCTGCTGTTCTTTTATAATACTATTGATTTCGGACGCCCAAGGCTCTAGCTTGTTTTTTATTTCATCGTACAAATAACAGCCATTTAATGCCGTTGTAATTAGTAATTTTTCTTGATATTTAGCAATTGACACCACCTTAGTATTATACAAAGTGCTCACATTGAGAAAAGGCTTCAACCTATTATTTTCTAAAATAAAAATACCATCCCTTACAGTAGAGACATAAACCTCATCATTTACAACACTACACGACAAAATTGTAGATTTGGGTTTTACTCTATTGATCTCTCCATTTTTGTAGCTGTAAAGCGTTGAGAAAGATCGAAAAAGTATGGCTTCTTTATGACTAAGTATCTGCCAGAATTCCTCATCTGAAGAGGCGCTTTTCTCTTTAAAATTACTTAATGACGTATAATAAAGCTCTCCTTTTAGATTTTTTTTCCAATATCCAAACTCTTCATACGACCCTGTGTAAACAACACCTTTATAAGCCAGTACAGAGCGCATAATTGTTTTATTTGGCAGTTGATACAAATCCCACTTTAAGCCATCAAACTCTACCAAGCCTTTATCGTTCGCAATATATAGCTTTCCGTTTTCGGCTAATGACATGCCCCAGTTTTGATTACCTGCATTAAATTCCGTTAATGCATAATTTTGAAAAAATGGCGTGTACTGTCCGTAGAGTGTAAGGCTATAAATCCATACACTTATTAAAAGAAGCATCTTTTTTAAATTCATCACCATTGCTATTAGAAATTGTTGCAGAAAAGCCAATACTAAATCAAAATTTAAATATAATTAATTTATAGTTCACCCAGAGTCTGAAACAGACTTCAAACTAGTAGAAAATTTAAACTAAAAAACCTTCAACCAAAGTGGTTGAAGGCTATACCTGCAAAGCTTGAAAATTGCGGTTGAAAAAAAACTCTTTATTTATATTCCCAAAGCTTGCCCCCCACCAATCTGAATGGTTTCGGCTGTTATGAAAGATGCAGCATCACTTGCTAAGAATGAAATAACAGAAGCTACTTCTTGTGGTTGCCCTAATCTTCCCAACATGATATTATTTTTCCAGGACGCGAAAACTTCTGGTTTTGTTGATTTAATTTGGGCATGAAAAGGCGTGTCTATTGTACCAGGGGATACTGCGTTTACCCTAATGCCATATTCCGCTAAATCTTTTGCTAATGCTCTAGTTATTGCATGGACACCAGCTTTGGACGCTCCATAGACTCCTGCCCCAGGCCCCCCAGCAGTCCATCCTGCATTTGAGGTATAGTTAATTATAGAAGGGTGCTCTCCCTTTTTAAGAAACGGTATTGCCGCTCTTGAAGCAAAAAATACCGAATCAAGGTTTAACGCCATTACAAATCTGTAAAATTCTGTTGTCATTTCTTCAAATCGAGACCGACCGCCCAATCCGCCAGCATTATTTACGAGAACGTCAATTCTTCCATGCTTTTCGCCAATTTTATTGATGTTCGCAGTTACTTCGTCTTCTTTTGTAACGTCGAATCCATAATATTCAGCCGTGATTCCTTCTGCAGTAAGTTCTTCTACTCTTTTGGCTCCTGCTTCTTTATCAATACCGTTTAATACTACGGCATATCCGTCTTTACCCAATTTTTTTGCTACTTCGAAACCAATACCTCCCGTAGCTCCTGTAATTACTGCTACTTTTACGTTTACATTACCCATATCCTTTAAATTTAAACTTATTAATATATTATACTTGTTTTACGAATTATTTTCGACTGGCTCTATTTTCTTTATCAAAATGAATATTGACAAAACCGCCATTGGTGCAAGAATAGCTATCACTATAAAAGCCGGCGTATATGATACTGATGCTATTTTAGGAATTAACGAGTTCATTATGATTACTGAAACTGCTGCTACCGTACCAGCTAATCCTGCTAATGTCCCTACTGATGGTCCTTTTAATAAATCGCTTGAAATGGTCTGGATATTTCCAATTGCGAATTGAAACCCGAAAAGCACCACACTGACTATGTAAATAAATGTCATTGGGTTTTTCTCTGTTACCAATAAAATAATGCCCAGTAATCCTAAGAAAATCAAAGAACACCCCATAACTATTGTTATTTTTCTAGCAGCATCAACCGATTTTTTCTCCATCAACTTACCAGAGTACCAGCCCCCAATTATGCTTCCTGCCATACCTCCTAAATAAGATATCCATATAGTAGAGCCAATTTCTTCTATACTAAATCCGAATTTTGAATTTAAATATAAAGGCATCCATCCAACAAATAGCCACCAGATAGGTTCAATGAAAAACCTGGAAGCCAATACGCCCCATGATTCTTTATAACTTAAAATTTTGGTGACGCTTAATCCTTTTTCTCTTTTGGTTTCGGTAGATTTAACGGCTTCAATTCTACTGTTCAGAATAAGTTTTCTTTCTTCATCTGTAATCCAAGGATGGGATTCCGGTGTTGTTTTATTTATAAATAGCCAAGGGATTACCCATAATAAACCAACTGCACCAATAATAATAAAGGTTGTTCTCCAACCGTAGTGACCATATAGAAAAGCAATTAAGACTGGTGCGATAACACTTCCTAAGGATGCACCCGCATTAAAAATACCCTGTGCAATCGCACGTTGTTTAACTGGAAACCACTCGCCATTACTTTTAACGGCCCCTGGCCAGTTACCAGCCTCTCCTAATCCTAAAAGCGCTCTAAAGAGTGTTAAAGAAAACAAGCCACGAGCAAATGCGTGAAATATAGAAGCAACAGACCAAACCACGATAGATACTGTAAAGCCCATACGTGTGCCTATGATATCATATAATTTTCCTGATAAAAATTTACCCAATGCATAGGTAATCATAAATACGTTGAGCATAACGGCATAGTCTGATTCATCCATGCCAAGGTCTTTGCCCATTTCTGGCCACATGACCCCAAAAGCGGTTCTATCGATATAATTGATAACGGTAGCAAGACAAATTAATGTAATTATCCACCAACGTAAGCCTTTTACTTTCATATGTTTGGTTGTTAGTTATTGATTAGCAATACTAGTTTACCCTAAAGCTATTGATAAAGCTTTAAGAAAGGTATAGTTATATTTTTTTGAAGTATATGCTAGATATATCTAACTATATCGAGTAGTACACTCCCCTCCTAATTTATTTTATAATTTAAAACATAAAAGCGTGCAATTTTATGTTTCAAATAGGTTTTGTTTTATTTGATATTATTAATATACTCGTACAACTGACTAAAATGATCTTTCATTTTTTGCTGCGCCAAATCTGGATCTCTTTTCTTAATAGCTTCGTAAATTTCGCTGTGTTCCTTAATCCCTATGACTGCCGATTTTTTGTCACAAACATGGTGTTTTTCAAAATCCATAATTATTTGTGGTGTTATACTTAGCATAAACATTTCGATAGTGCTGTTACCACTGGCTTTGGCTATGGCCAAATGAAACAACAAATCTTCTTGAACCGCATCTTTACCAGATAACACCTTTTCTTCATAGGCATCTAAAGCCTCTTTAACCCTTTTTAAATCTTCTTCAGAGGATCTTAAAGCTGCACATCTTGCGGTTTTTAACTCCAATACAATTCTAGTTTCCACTAATGATTTAAAATCTGGAGGCTCCAATCTTAAAATATCGTCAATCATGCCATTCATGGCAACTACGCCAATATTGGCCACAAACGTCCCGCTTTGAGGAATCGATTTTAACAAACCATAGAATTCAAGCTTTTGTATGGCCTCACGAACGTTGCTCCTGGTTACCCCAAATTTTTCGGATAACATTCTTTCCGAAGGTAGCTTATCGCCTGGTTCAAGGTTTTTGTAATTTATCAATTCTTTAATCTTAAGAATTATTGAATTCTGAACTTTCTTATGGTTGTCTCCTACTATTAATGTTTCTAATTTCATTTCATCTAATGATTTTCTAAAACTGTTTTACAAGATAATAGTGATAAATTTAACAAAAAACGTTAAAAGCCTTATCTTTTTCTGTCTGATTTTTCAGTTATCATTTAATTCAACCTCAACTTACCTCCACCTACCTCAATACCAGCACACTAGAAATTAATGTGTTACTTCTAGCTCGTAATACTTTATTTTAGAATATGCCCCTTTATCTCTTGATTGAAAATAATTTCCTGCCTTAAAATAGTTTTCAAAAATGCCCCATCTACGCATATGAATATTTTCATAAACTTTATATTCATTACCATTTAAAATAATGACCATCTTACCTTCTGAAACTTTTACTTCCAATGTAAATTTTCTGAACCCTACTTCTTGCTCAAAATTAAAACCTTCATCATTATCCCATGCATCTTCATGCAATAGTTCCTCGTCGGTTGCATTTAGATTTTTGAGTACCTTAGTTTTAACTCTTACTTTCCCTTTATCCCAATATATTTTCAATATTGGTGGTGCGTTATTATCATCTTCTCCAATTAAATCTCGTTGCTCATTGGTTAAGCGTCCATGAATTTGCATAATTATGGTTCTATGATATTTTCCATCAGAATCTCTAGTGGTTGCGTCCATAGCTAACTTCCCTTTCATATAAGCACCTTGAGCAAAAGTCCAATTTACATTATTGTCTCCAGGAACCATTTGTTCCCTAAGCTCAGAACGTGTGTACTTTGTATTCGCTGTTTTTGATGCTGTTGGCATTGCATGAAACACTATAGCTCCAGCTGTAGAATCTATATACATGTAAGGTTTCGCTTTTTCATCTTTTGCAAAATCTAGAATTGCTGGCGGTTCAATTTCATAAGGCTTGCCTTCTTCATTTGTAACAGGTAAAGTAACCTTCCAATGACTTAAATCTATATTAGGTAATCTTACTTTCCCTTTTCTTTTTTTCTTCTTTTTCTTCTTTTTCTTTTCTTTTTTTTCGATTTTGGAATCCGATTCTGTAACGCTACTTTTCTTATTTTGAGAAGTAGCGTTAACAGATAGAATGATTATTAGTAAAAAGCCTAATATTTCTTTTCGGAAGTTTTTCATTTAATTAGAAATTTAATTACGGTGCTTCAAAAACTTTAACGTTATCAATCCAACCATCTACTGGAGTAACTGCATAAAACATTACAGCAACTTCACCACTATCATTGGATGTAAATGGTATTTGAACTGTTGTACCAACTGTGGCAGAAAATTTCCCTTCTGCTATAGTTCCTACATGATTTCCTAAATTAGAACTAATACCATCAACAGCATCTGCACCATCAGTATAATGATCATCTAGAATTAGCCCTACAATTCTTCTACCACCTATTGGTTCGTTTGAAGAATTGTCGCTCTTCAAGGTATATTCATACTCTAAAATATAATCTGTATTTGGAGTTAATACAAGTGGTTGGTATGCGTATCTAGAACTAGAGCTTCGAAGTGGCCCACCTGATTGGCTTGAGGACCATTTAGCTCCTGCCGTTTTAGACCCATTGGCTGTTCCATCATAATTAGTCCAAGAACCGTCGCTACTAGATCCGAAAGGGTTTTTTTCCCCATCTGTAAAAACGCCCCATTTCCAGAAATTTTGTTTATCATTAAAATCACCATTTATAATAGTTGATCCTGTCTCTCTAGACATATAAACATTATCCACACTTATGGTTGCATGATCAGTTGCGGTACCTCCAGTACCTAATTCAAATTTTATCTCATCAAATTGAACAACTGGCGCTGAAAAATCAGTAGCTAAGTCATAATCAAAACTTGCCCATTCACCATCTGTTAAATCTATGCCATCAATAACGTAGTTTACAGAATTAGCATTATCAACTAAAGTTATTTTAAGTTTATCAATGCCTGTTTCAAAAATAGAGTGCACATCAAAATGAATGTTGGTAACAGCAACATCATCAGATATGGCATCTGCTATAACAACTTCATCTTTCAATTCTAAAACACCATCGTCCGCACCTAGTCTAGAAAATTCGAGTATAGAGTTACCGGATTCCAATGCTACCACTTTACCTCCTGTTGCCGCATCTCCAATTGCATAAGACACAAAATTACCATCTACTTCAGCCCCATTAGTAAAAATTGAAAATACATTATAGAAACTTGCTGTTGGCGATGCGGGAGCGGTATCTATAGATTCAAACTTATGGGTTACTGTTACATTTTTTGTTTGAACAACATCCGCGAAACCCTGATCAGATTTTGCTGTTACTGTTATTGTATATGTCACTTCCTCAAGATTATTAGGATAATCGTAAGAAGCAGTGCCTGCATCTTCTGTAATTGTTACTATATCAGATGTACTATCTGGATCACCAAAATCCACTACATAAGAAGTAACGCCTAAGCCCTGGGGTCTTATAGTGATTATCGTTCCGTCTCCACTGGCTTTAACTGAAGATGTAGGAATTCCTGGAAAAGTAATTTCAGTAAGTCCAGTACCTCCATTGCCTTCATTAGGAACTACAATAGAATCATCGTCTTCACACGAAACTATAGCACCTGTTAATAGTATGGCTAGTATTCCTTTTTTTAATAAATTCATAATTTTTGTTTATTTATTAATATATTTTTTATGGTTTTGGATACACTTTAACATTATCTATATATGCATCCTGATCTGTATCGCCAAAAATCCAAATAGCAATTTCACCACTTGCATTAGACGTAAACTCCTTTTTAACTGTTATAAAGTTTCCTTTTCCATTAAGTTCACTAGCAACTGACTCTGCCAAAGGGGTACTGGCTAAAGCATCAGCTCCATCATCAAAATGACCATCTAAGATTTGAACTGTTATATTACTACCAGGAGTCGCAGCAACTTTTATAGCGTACATATATTCTATAACATATTTAACAGTACGATCGGGAGTTGTAGGAGATACAATCAATGCTTGATATGCATACCTTCTACTGCCTGGATTTGCAGGATTAGAGGTGCCAGCTGCAAATTTCATCCCTTTAGTTTTTCCGGGAGCTTCAGTTCCATCATAAAAAAACGGAGCACCATCACTAGAAGTATTAACAGTAGATGTTGTTCCGCCAGTAAATGCATTTATTTTCCAACTAGGAGTAAAACCAACTTCCATATCTCCATTATCGACTATTGGAGTAATAGGTACAAATACATCTCGTATTGCAACCATTTGCGTATTAGTCCCTGATGCTTGATTTGCATCAAGAGCCGTCAATATTACTTCGTAATCACCTTCGCCTGCATCAAATTTTACAAACTCTACATCTTTATCTGTTGAAGTAGATTCGGTACCACAAACAATAACACCATTAGCATCTTTTTCACATACCACACCTTCACCAAAATCCCATAGATAATTTGTAGATTCATTAGATTCATTGGTGAATTTAACTATTTTAAAGTTCTCTGGATTTGGAGTATAGCTAAAGTTTGCTTGTGGCAAAGTAAGATCGGCTATAGAACCCGTATCTGGCAAATCAAAGTCAAAAGCTTCTTCACAGCTTACCACGAAAATTATAGCTAATAGAGCTAACACTGAACTGATAGTGTTTTTTAAAGCATTCAATTTATGTTTCATCTTTTCTAATTTTTTATGTTATTAATAACCAGGGTTTTGATTTAAAAGCCCCTTACTTAAATTAACTTCTCTTGATGGAATGGGTAACAGTAAGTCTCTAGCACTAAAGCTATATCCGTTTTCTACAGAGTGAGCACTCAACACAGCATCAGCAACTCCAAATCTTAACAAATCAAAGAAACGCTGATTTTCAAAAGCCAATTCTACTCTTCTTTCCAATAATAATTCATCTTGTGTTATAACTCCATCAGCATCATCAGCTAAACCGGCACGATTTCTAACAGCGTTGAATGAGCTTAACGCATCAGTAGTATTAGCATTACCGGTCCCTGCCATAATAGCTTCTACATGCATCAACAATACATCGGCATAACGTAATACGATCCAATCATTACCTGCAAGACGCGCATTAGTACCATAAGGGAAGTCAGGATTTGTAAAGTCGGTGCCTTGAGGCAAAAACTTTGCCACTTCGGCGTCTTCCGGCGCAGGCAATCCTGTTTCAGAATCAATTAATTCTGCATCATCCCCAAAAGCTATATACGAAACTGCTGTTCTGTTCCCTCCGTTCGCATTAAAAGCATCTACCAAATTAAGGTTCACTATGTTTAACCCATCTTGTCTTCCTTGACGTATAAAAGAGGTGAATTCAGACGAGAATCCTTGACTTTCATTTGGTTCTGCAAACTCATATCGAATAACGAACATAACTTCGCTGTTCATTTCATTATAAAACACATCGTTAAAATTAGTTTGTAAACTAAAACTTCCATCCGCAATAATATCTTCACACAAACCTTTAGCACCACTATAGTTAGGTGTTGGTTGCGATAAATACACTTTTGCTAAAATGCCTTGTGCTGCTGCTTTTGAAGCTCTAGCTTTATAACTATTGTCTAAATTAGCAATGGCTTCTTGTAAGTCTGCAACAATTTGTGCATAAACTACCGATTTAGGCACTCTGGTAAAAAGTAGTTCATCTTCATTGGACTCTGCTACGGCAGTTACCAATGGTACACCACCTATAGCATCATTATCGCTTCCATACAGTCTAATCAAATTAAAATAAGCATAAGCTCTTAAAAATTTAGCTTCAGCTGTATATTTTGCAATATTTTCTGCATTTGCAGCAGCAACATAATTAATAATACTATTTGCCCTAAAAATAATTTCATACATAGATTGATAATAATCTTCAGATTGTATGTTGTTTGCATCTGTTACATACCTATGAAAATCAGCTCTTGACCCTTCTAGTGTAGCACTTCTTGTATTGTCTGAGCGATGCTCGGTTAAAAGGTACTCAAATTGCACTCCTCTATTAAAACTGGAGTTACTCGATTCTGTATTTTCGTTCACACCTTGTATGGCATCGTAAATTCCATAAATCCCAGCCAGCACATCTTCATCTGATTGAAAGAAACCATCAGCAGCAATAGCAGTATCTGGTAGTGGGTTTAAAAACTCATCTGCATCACAAGAAATAAGCATCATTCCTGTTAATGCAACAATTAAATATTTTATATTTTTTAAATATTTCATGATTACTTCTTTTTAAGATTAAAAATTAAGGTTTAAACCTACTGAATAAGTACTAAACAAAGGTGTACCTGCTCTTTGAGAACCATAAGTTATAGGTGTATTATTATTGTCAATAAATTCTGGATTAAAACCATGATAGTCATCAGAAGTAATGTATATTAAATTCTGACCAGAAGCATATAACCTTAATGATGAGAGTCCTAATTTTGATATAATATCCTGTGGTAAGTTATAACCAATATTTACGTTACGTAATGAAAAATATCCTGAATTTTGAACGATATCGTCTGTAAAGATCTTTGGTTGAAGAAAAGAGACATCAGGAATTGTTCCATTAGCCACTAACTGTTCTGGAGCCCCATCTAAAGTAGCACCACTAAAATGATAGAAATATTGATCTCCAACGTTTCTTATTTGCGCCCCTTGACTTCCTTGAAACATAAAAGAAAAATCTAAGTTTCCAAATTTAAATTCGTTTGTAAAACTCCAAACAATATCTGGATAAGGATCTCCTAAAATGGTCTTATCATCATCTGTAATTAAACCATCTCCATTTAAATCCTTAACAATAATATCCTCGGCTTGTCCATTAATTCGGTTATAAGGCGTATCCCAATATTCAGTTGATATTTCTGTATCAGCCACAAAACCATAAAAAGAAGAAATGGGATTGCCAACCAAGTTTATCCATTGGGTATTTCTATCAAATCCATCTACTCCAAGATTTCCATTGTCGTTACCAAAATCAAGTAATTTATTTTTATTGGTTGATGCTATTAAGGTTGAACTCCAAGAAAATTTCTCATTGGTAACATTTCTCGTCCTTAACTCAAGTTCCCATCCTGTATTTTCTACTTTTCCTTTGTTTACAATTCCTGCACCAAATCCGGTAACATAAGAAACATCCTGATTTAACAATAAGTTATCACTAGTTTTCACATAGTAGTCTAATGACCCTGTTATCCTATTGTTTAAAAAACCAAAATCTACACCAGGGTTAAGTTGCTCTGAAGCTTCCCATTGCAATAGTGCATTGGCAATATTTCTTGGAGAAAAACCTGAAGCAATAGCACCATCATCCGTAATGGCATTGGTACTTTGTAAAAGTGCCAAATAAGGCCAAGTATTAGTTAAACCATCTCCTACGTTAAAGTTTTCAGAACCTGTAAGACCCCAACTAGCTCTAAACTTTAATTTACTTAGAAAATCACTATCACTTAAGAAATCCTCATTGTGCGCATTCCAACCTACAGATACTGCAGGGAAGTTACCCCACTTAGAATCTATACCAAAAACCGAACTACCATCTCGTCTAATTGAAGCATTAAATAAGTATTTATCTGCGTAAGCATAAGTAACCCTCCCAAAATAACCAATCTTTCTTATTTTTAGATTGATTTCGCCATCTGCTGGTTTGGTAATAGTTGTTGCTCCTTGTAAGTTTTTAAGCAAATCATTAGTATATCCAGAACCGTTAACCGTACTAATTTCATCATTTCTCTTTTGAAAAGTCGCACCCGCCAATAGACTAATTTCATGATTGCCTATTTGTTTATTATAAGATAAGGTATTGTCTGAAATCAATCTCGATCTAAATCTATTTCTCAGCTCGTAAACTGCTGGGTTTGAATGATGATGTTCACTACCATCCCATCTTGTTCTTTTCTCATCTTCTAAAGTAACACCAAAACTTGTTTTTGCTGTTAATCCCTCAATAATCTCATAACTTAAATAAGTAGAACCTAATACTTTCGTCTCATACTCATAATGCTCTCTTTCAACATATTGTGCAAAAGGGTTTTGATCTCCTGAGGTACGTGGCGTTGTACTACTACCATCTCCATTTATGTCCAATTCATCTAAATGGTCTTCTCTAAAATAATCTCCTATTCCAACATTTGGATACGCATCCCTATCTATAAACTGAAGCGTTTCTGCTGTATGATAAATAGGTAACCAAGGCGATTGTCTTATAGGATTATGAATAGATGTCGGTAATCGTCTTTGTTTTGAATAAGAAGGTGTAGCACTCAATCCAAATTTAAGCTTATTGGTTAATTTGGAATCTACTTTCAATTTTCCAGAATATACCTTGTAGTCATCTGTTATTACAACCCCTTCATCGTGAAGATATCTTAAAGCCACACTAAATTTTGTATCTTTAGTACCGCCTCTTGCAGAAAGCGAGTGACTTGTAATAAAGCCTCCATCAAAGAAAACATCTTGCCAATCTCTATCAATACCAGTTGCTTCTATAAGTTTTAGTGCGTACAAGTTACTATTAGAAATGGAACCAGTCTCAGCCAATTCTTTAGCTGCCCAATCGGTAGCATTTCTCTTATAATCATCACTCCCGAAAGCCTCTTTATAACCCGTGTAAGCGTCATAGTTAAATTTTGTTTTTCCTTCTTTTCCCGTCTTGGTTGTAATTAGAATAACCCCATTAGCTCCTTCACTACCATAAATAGAAGCAGATGCGGCATCCTTTAAAATCTCAAAAGATTCAACATCATTCATATCTAGAGTTCCAAGAAAGTCAGAATCTACTATAATACCATCAACCACAATGGCTGGACCTGATGCTCCGGTTACGGATCCTACACCTCTAATAGTAATAGTGGGAGCTCCACCCGCTTCTGCATTGGTGGATTGAATATTTACACCAGATACTTGACCAATAAGAGCATCATCTACCCTTGCTACCGCTATTTGGTCCAAGGTTTCGTTAACAACTTTGGATATTGACCCAGTAACTGTTGATTTTTTTTGAGTACCGTAACCTATAACAACAACTTCGTCCAATTGAGCTAAGTCTTCTGCTAATGAAATATTTATTGCTGCTTGATCTCCCACAATTCTGGTTTGTGCCACAAAACCAATGTAAGAGAATTGTAATACTTCTCCTTTATTTACTTGTATTTGATAGTTGCCATCAAAATCAGTAGTAGTACCTCTTGAAGTATTAAGTACAATAACATTAACACCTGGTATAGGAATGTTGTCTGTTGCAGACACAACTGTACCTTTAACCATAGTGCCATTCTGGGCAATTAATACAATATTGAAAAACAATATTGCAATTAGCGTTAGCTTAGTTTTTAAATTCATAATTAGTTTTTTTATGTTTAAATTGTAAATCTTAATTAGTATTGCTCTTATACTAACCATGTGATCGAAAGAATTCAACCATCATTAATTACTTCACAAAAAACCGAACCTTCAATTAAATTTTGTAATTTTGAAGAATACAAGTTTATTGTTAAGCAATAGCTTGTTCTTAATTTTACTTCCCTCCTAAAAGAAGTAAATGATTCTAAAAGGATAGGCGTGCACCTATCCTTTTTTTGTGCTAATTTTTCATATTGAGTTAATGTTTTGTGAAGCGTTATACATCTAGTTAGTTGTTGTTTTATTTGGAAAACCAAACTGGTTTACCAAATTGGTTTTCCAAATATATGCTAATTTTTTGTTAAAACAAATTAATTTTGAATTTTAACACTTTTATTATTTAAAATCCTAGTGAATTGGGGCTAACAGATTTTTTCTTATGACTCTTTATCTCCAAAATAAGATACTCCACCACCACTTAAAAAATCTTCTCTTACCGGACTAAACGTATCAATCAGTATCCCTTCTTCCAAGCAAACGGCGCTATGCAATAAATTAGGCTCAATATAGACTCCGTCTCCTGCTTCCACAATTTGCTTTATGCCATCAATTTCAAATTCAAATTTACCTGATACACAATAGGTAGCTTGCGTGTGAAAATGTTGATGAGGGGAACCCAATGCTCCCTTATCAAATTTCACCTTTACCATCATGATTTGGTTATCGTAACCTAAGAACTTTCTTGATACGCCGCCACCAAGTTCTTCCCATTCCATGTCTTTTGTGATGACGTACTTTTCACTAAATCTTTTCATAATTTATAATTTATTTGTTTTTATTTAAAATAATAAGCACCTGTAAACTGGTAGTCTTTATCTTTAATTTTTACGTTGTGTGTTGCTACTTTGGAAGCATTTCTGTTAGCAATTATAAACAGTTTAGTATTACCATTTACAGTCGTTATTTCAATTGCTGTATATAGGTCCGAATCCAGAACGACCTTTAATTCTTTGATATTACTGTTTGAGTTTACCGCAGATTCTGTAACCGGACTGTAGCTTCCGTGTGACTCGATTACAGATGCGAAGGTTGTACTTTTAGCATGCCTTCTTATTATAAAAGCGGGCTCTCTTCTTAAATTAAACTCTGGGTCTTCTGCTCCTATTCTTGCTAAAATTAAATTATCTGTAGCATCGGATGTAGTTGTTATGGTATAGAATTTATCATGGTTTAACCATGAAAACTTTGCATTAGTTGATGCTGGTTTGCCTTCTGCTTCCTTCCATAAATGTTGGTAACCGAACGATTTTCCCAAAGGTTTCAGTTCTGAAGGCACTTTATATTCAAAATCGGTTTTCATAATTTGCCCTAAATAGTAATATGGAAAATCGTATTGGTTTTTATTTTCCGAATTTATATTCATTATATCTACTACAAAAGGTTTTTCAAAATCTTCATCTTTAATAATTGCAAACGTTCGATGCATTTGGGTACCAGGATATGCATTCGCTTCTTTTGCACTTACTATCTGAACGTGTGGATTTGTAGCATCATAAAAATGTAATTCAGAATGATATTTACTACCTACTTCATATTTACCTCCAAAATGGCTCACCTCATTTTGTGTTAGGGTATTATGTGCTATGGTTTGTTTCGCCCATGTTTTATTTTCTTTTAAATAATTACCGCCACCTTTTTGCTCGATATTTACAAATCGTGCCAAACCATAATCCTGGATAACCTCTTCTCCATCTTCATATAGAGAAAAGGACAACTTATCGTAATGGCCATGACTGGATCCTTGTCCAGTATATTTAAAAACTAATTCAATAGCTTCCTGTCGCAACACAGCAACACCACCTTGTTTTCCATTTGGTCCATCAGAAAGGTTAATGGATTTTTTACGGAAAGGCTCGGTTTTACCATTTTTAATACCGAGCGCTACTGCCAGACCGGAATCGTCTAATAAAACGCGATCTTGAGCCAGTGCTATTGCTAACAAACCTGGATCTTGCGTCCCAAAATGATACGAAATATCTACTGCGGTAACCAATGCACTTGTGTAATAAGACATTCCTTTTTGACCATCGTTAAGCGGAAAAAAATCGCCATCTGCATCCGATAAATTTAATAAGGCATCAATAGATTTTAACAGTACACCTTCTTTGTATTCAAATATTTTCAATTCTGGTTTTACGTTATGTAATCCTTCAGCAAAAATTAAAAAAGGGTACATAGCGTAACGTTGGTAGTATGGGCCTTCGTTGTAATAACCATCTGGCGAAAAAGGTTCTTCTATATTTGCTAAAAAACCAGCTTTTCCATCTTTATTTAAAAACCCACCATCATCATCTTTTGCGGTTTTATCTAAGTTTACCCCTTTAATTCCATATAGAGCACGATCAATTAATTCTTCATCATTCATCACTAAACCAATCATGCCAACTGCTGCATTTCCCCAAGTACTATGATTGTGGACTCTTTGGTAAAATTGTGGATTGCCAATTGAAATAAAATCTGCAAATGGTCTAAATAAATTAGTTTCTAGCGTATGGCGCTCTTCTTCAGATAAGTAATTATAAATACAATCATAAGCCTGACTTACGTAAACCAACCAGTTGGAATCGTTTAAACATTGCCAGAATAATTTACCTCTTGCATACGATCTTGTTTTTGGATGCACAGGTAATGTTTTATATAGTGCTTCATATTGCATTAACATGTCTTTTACATATTTCGCATATTTTTCATCATCTAAAATTTGATACAACACACCAGCCTTTTGTAACACTACCATATTACTTTTATGACGAACATGTGTGTATCCACCAGAATAATCTACTGGTATTGGCACTTCAATCCCTAACGCTATTTCGGCATCAACCTCTTCTTTTGTGTTTTCTAAAGATGTATCGAATATGGGAATACTCCCCAAATGGGATTTAATTTTTTCAACGCCAGATTTTGTTAAAATCAAACTAGGATGACCTTGATTATCCGATTGGTCTTTATCTATTTCAACAGGTTTTTCTTTACAAGAAAACACTATAAAAAACATAGCCAAGAGCGTAATTTTAATTTTTGAATTCATATTAATTATTAAAAATTAGTCCTAAAATCTAATTAATATATACTTTTACATTCAAGGAGTTTTTAGAAAGCACATATGTATCAGTTTAAAAACAAGATAAAATCTCTATAGTTTTTTAGGTTTTATTTTTGTCTTTACCAATCTGAACCTGATATTATTCAATAAAAAACCGTATCATATTGACTACTACTCCTAGTAAAACATATCATAAACAGTAACTTTTTTTGTTTCAAAGTGAATTGAATAAAATTGGTTTACCAGATTGGTTTACCAAATATACATGATTTTTACGACACACCAAAATTATATGGAGATTTAACATAAAACCATGCGCATTGGATATAAAAAAATAGTGTTGTTCGATAAAAAGCAAAAGACCCTTCCGGCCGGTAGGCGTTGCGCTGTAGGAGACAAGACATTTGTATCCGATAAAAAAATTATAGAAACCTTTCAACCACTTACTAAATAAGCGATTTTTAAGATGTCGCCTCGATAGGGCTTATTTTTTAAGTTCTTCTTTTGCTACAAATATTCCATGCCTATGGGAATTTTTTAGCTCCATAGCTCCGTAATCTTTATAGACCGAAGCAAAAAAATGTTAGAAAGCACATAGGAGCGAAATTTAATCGGACAATGGTAAATTAAAAAAACACTTGAGCATGTTTTATAAACTTTTATTCCCTTTTGGCACAATAGTTTAAGTTATTCACTCTTCATTTATCGGTGGCGAACCAGAACCTAAAGTAGCGTCTTTAAACCATACTTCTGCATAACTTCCATTTGCGTACTGCTTTGCTATATCACCACCGTAAGTTTCTGATTTAGTAGTCTTTCCGTTCGCCTGATTATAAGCGCCTTGCTTAAAATATTGTAGTTCACCTGCATAGGCAGTATCACGCTCAACACCGTCTCGTCCTTTTGCAGCATATAATTTCAATACCTGTTGGGGAATATCTGATTTTTTTTCGAAATCTGATTTCAACAAGTTTTTTGTAAATTTCTTAGCGCAGTGACCATCACTTGTAAAAGTGAGATACATCATCCCTTTATAAACATTTACTTCATAACTAAACGTTTCATTTAATGTAATACCATCCTCGGGTTCTTCAGGATAAGACGTTGGACTTGTCCCAACAACAGAAAAATCATATCCCCAAACGGCTGTGGAATAATCCCATCTTCCAGAGTTATCTCCTTCTGTATTGATTTCGTAATTCCAAAAAACTGACCCTTTTTTGTGTACTGGGAATTTTTTATAAAAGATTTTAAGTGGTTCATTTTCATGACCTTCATCACTATGAATTTGACCAACAACAACAGAATAAGAAGATGAAACATCTGCATTTCCAGTAGTTGAAACATGCATTACTTTCAAAGTACCGGTTAATTTACCTCCTTCTTCTGGAACCCAATGTTTCTTTTCTCCTAATTCTGTTCTGGTATTGCTTGAAGTTCTTGACGTAACGCCAGAATTTGGTGTTTTGTAAACCACCCAATCTGTATCTTCATCACTTTCTACATAAAAGAAATCGGCTTTTTGAAAACCAACTAAGTCTTCAGATTTTGTTCCATCTCCTAAAAGGATTTTCCATTTATCCATAAATGGAATGACGTCACTAGGGAATTTCACCTGTTCTTTTATTTCGCTTTTTTCAGATGTACTTGATTCCGTTTTTGAATTATTTTTACATGAAAAAACTGTAAAAACTGTGATTATAATGATTAGCGATTTCTTCATTTTAAGCTTTATATTAGATTTTATGAGATTCCTGTCTGCGCAGGAATAAATTAATACATTAGTGTCATCACTAAGTTTTCTTCTGTCTTAATTTGTCCCGAATTAACTATTGTATTTTCTGATTCCACATTGTTTTTTGCACCCCAAAGAATAGAAACAAATTTTACCTTATTGTTTTTAAATGTGTTATTATTAATGTTCACATTTACAATTCCGTTATGGTTTAGTAGTCTTTTGTTTTTCTCTTTGGCTCCACAATTTGTAAATGTGCTATTGGTTACCAAAAGGTTTCCTCCAATTGTAGATTCATCATAACCACCTCTATAATAATCAACAACATTTTGTTTTACGTTATTAAAATTACAGTTATTAATGGTTAAATATTCGGTGTTATAATCGCCTTTGTCGTTTGTTTCTTCTGATAGTTCTATACCATTTTCGCAGTCATAAAATAATGAACTTTCGAAAGTAATTCGTTCTGAAAATGTTTGTTTATAGGCTTTTAAAATATAGTTAAAGTTGCTTATTTCGCATCCTGAAACTGTTAGTCCAAAATGATTCGACATGTTTTCTTTTAAACTTGCAAAGGCGTAATTTGAAGTGTTTCCTTTAAGAATTAAGTTATTTACAGTTAACTTACCTTTTGGATTTAATTCAAATAATGGTGTATTATCATCTCCGGAAAAATTGATTTGTGCTTTGCCATCACCTTGAGTTTGAATGGTAATTGTTTTATTAATTACTAATGATTTATTTAAAATAAAAACACCTTCTTTTAATGCTATAATGTCACCATTATTGGCTTCATTTATTTTAGTTTGAATATCTTCTACTCTATTAACAACATGAGTTACAGGTTCTTTCACTTCTATTTCATTTGAAAACCAATCGGCACCGTATTTGGATTTATCTAATATATTAGGGTTCTCAACATCTGCATTTATAACGGCTCCTACTCTATTATTATTTGCTCTTGAATTTCCGAATAAATCTTCTGTAATTGTCTTAAAATCAAAACCAATGTAAGGTTTTACTGTATCTGGAATTCCTGTTGGAATTTTAATGCTCTCTGAAATATTTTTCAATTGTAACGAAGCTGCTTGAACACCTCCATCATAATTTTTAAATGCCACACCTTTATTATCAATTACGTTACTTTTAAAAAGAACACCATCAGCTTTATCGTGTTCAATAACAAGAAATTTATCGCCATTATCGTTATAAATAATATTATTTGCAACTATGGTTCTAATAGGTCTTGCTGAACGAATTTCAGATAGAGGCAACACATCCTTTTGAGCAATATTTGTACCTACTCCAAATTGCCAAGGCGACCTGCAGTTAACATATGTATTATAAGCTACCACGACATCGGTTACTTGGTTATATCGATTTAGAGGCGATTTTGGAATACCGTTCATAACAGCCAACGGGCTTCTAAAATTTTCACCAATAATATTATAGAAATAGTTATTTACAATCCAATGTCCTGTATTTACAATTCTGATACCTCCGTAATTTTCATTTATGCCGTCACCTATAAAATAGTTCCCATCAATCATTGCATAATTGCCGTGTCGTGTTACTACTGAACCTTCACTTTTGTAAAACACATTGTTTTTAATTTCGTTGAAATTAGTTTTACTAGAAATAATTTCAACTTCGCCATTACATGCTTCAAACAAGTTATTGGCAATAGTTGTATGGCTTGGACTCATAGATGTAAAACTACTTCCTAACTGAATTGTTTCACCTCTTGCACCACCTTTTCGAGGTCGAGGCCCAAAATGGTTATTTACAATTTTATGATAATTTCTTATGCTTTGATTTCCTTTTAAGTCAACCCTAATTGTTGGGCCTCCGTTTGTTTTTCCAGCAATATAACAATGGTCTAATTGATTGTGCCTTCCATAAAACTGCACCCAAAGATCATCATTATCTCGTTGAAGTTTATTAAAGTCTGTAATAACACAGTTTGTTACTTTACAGTTATTTGCTATCATATTTTCATCTATTCTGAAAGCTATTACATTTTCTGATGGCGAATATCCATTTCTAAAATGTAAGCCACTAACGACTAAATAGTCACCACCAAAAGCTAAGTTTGAAATACCCTCAATAAATACTTTACCTGGAGTTTCTGCGCTTAAAGTTATTGGGTTTTCTTTTGCGCCTTGTGCTAGAAATTTAATTTCTACATCTTTCCAAATACCATTGTTTAAAATAATATGATCTCCTGCCTTACTATTTTCAATAGCCGTATTGAGCTCATCGATATTAGTTACTTTAACACTATTTATTTGCACTTGTTGTTTACAATTCGCTAATAGCAAGACTAAACTTAAGATAAATATGATTTTTTTCATTTGATTGTTTTTTATTTTATCTTTCAAATAGATATAAATTATTAAGCTTGACTCCAGAGTTCTTGAATTCTATTTAAGTCAATTTTCATGGCATCAAACACCACTTTTTTATCTATAGATATATAACTATGTCCTTTTTCTGCTCCTCCCAAATCGTATTCAAGATGAAGTGAAACAGGTGGTTTTAATTTATAATGTTTAAGTAACTTAAAATATTTATCAAAATCAACCATGCCTTCTCCGATTGGAACGTTAACAGCTTCCCATTTGCCATTAATTTTACCCCATTTGTAATCTTTCAATACAATTACTTTAATATTTGGATGTAAAAGTTGTAATCCGTTTTCCCAAGAAAATCCGCCTTCAGCCATAGCATGGCGAATATCATATTGAACTCCAAAATATTCTGGGTTAACAGTTTCAATAATTTTCTTTAACTCCCAAAAAGAAGCGCCTACATTTTTACCGGCATGATTTTGATAACATCCTATAAGTCCTAACTTCTCGTTAATATTACCTAATTTATCTATTTCTTTCTGATACACCTTTAATGCATCTAACATAGATTTCCCTTCAATGTATTTAAACCAATTGGTTCTATAATATTCTATACCACATTTAGAAGCGCTTTGTAAGATGTCGATATCCAAAGTATTAGTTACGCTCTCAATACTTGTTGTAATCATTTTACAACTGGAACCGCCTTCTTTAATTTCTTGAACGGCTCTTGGAAGATCGGTTTTTACCGATTCTGGCAGCACGTGTCCTCTTGGTCTAACCGTTAAGTCCACTCCTGAAAAACCCATTTCTGCAGCCATTTCTCCGGTAGTCTTATAATCTAGAAACTGCAAGTGTTTAGAAAAAATATTGACATCTAAACGTGCCTCATTAAAACTTCCTTTAGACACTTGGTAAGGAAATATCGAAAAAGGCAGCAAACTTGCTGCGCATACCGTTTTAAAAATAAAATTTCTTCGTGTTGTCACTTATGTTTTTCTTTAACTTTAAATATAACTGACTAAATAGCTTGTTCTCTAAGTCACTTTTAAAATAATCTGCAATTAGTTATTACATATTCAAAAAAAGCCTTTTAACACTTAAAAGGCTTTAATAATCAAACTAACTCAAACTACTCAATAATTATTTTTTTTTAAACTAAATTTTCTACATCGCCTTTTGGTTTCAATACATAAACACCTCTGCTCAAATCTGAAATATTTAAACTGCAATTAATTAAATTCTTTTCAGAAATTACTTTTTTACCAAAACCGAAGTTTAGTGCACCATAAAAATGCCATGAAAAAAGAGGTATTGATTTACCCAATATGAGAGCGCAAAATAAAAGGGGATTTGTTTTCATAATATAAAATGTTTCTCTCAATTCTTTTACATTAATTATAAATGATTATTTTTTGGTTTTCCAATCTGGTAAACCAATTTGGTTTTCCAAATATAATTATTATTTTGTATTCTCCAAATAATTTTAACAAAAAACACTAGAAATGACTAAACTATCGAAAGAATTAAGAGAAAAACTTCAATTAATAAGTACTGCAACCATAGCTACATTTTTATATAAAAGAGGATTAAGGAATCAATTTATTAAAAACGATATTCTTTAGTCTTTTGAAAAAAACATGGTTGGAGAAGCTTTTACATTAAGGTATATACCGGCTGGAGAAGACTTAAATCCTGCTAACGTATTTCGAGATCCAAATTCATCATGTACGGAAAGGCCATGACATAAAGTTAAATGGTGGTAGGTTTGATGACTGAATCAAATGGATTCCTTTTCAATTGGAATTGGAGGACAAAGATTGGATCAAGTCAAAAAGTTGTGTGTGAATTGGAATAAGATTCCGATTTTTGTTTAAAAAAAGAACCTTGGACAATTATCTAGACTTACTCAAACTTATCTTACCTGAATTTCTGATCAATCAT